>NZ_JTLA01000031.1:0-149661 GCF_000799055.1 Ensifer sp. ZNC0028 | reverse complement strand
CTGTGCCGCCACCATCGCCACCCGTGCCACCATCACCACCGGTGCCGCCCGTGCCGCCATCGCCCCCTGTTCCGCCGTCCCCGCCGGTACCACCCGTACCGCCATCGCCGCCCGTACCACCATCACCCCCGGTTCCCCCGGTGCCGCCAGTCCCGCCGTCGCCACCGGTGCCGCCCGTGCTGCCTTCACCACTGGTGCTACCCCCATCGGCGTGGGCAACACCGATCATGAACGGCGCGCTATAGTGCGTCAGCACCGCGAAGGCCGTGGACAAGAGCAGAGCACGCGTCAGTTTCTTCATAGTCGTCTCCCGATCTGATGCGTCCCCGTCTCTGTGCAATTGCGTAAAACGCGATCTGTCTGAAAAGCACTAAAGAAAATCCTGGACGCGTTACTTCCCCTAAGGCCGACCTCAGCGTCAACCTTATTTTAGAAACTTCTGATGATAGGCAGATCCGGAAGCAAAGCGTAAGCGACACATTTGTGGTATGGCTTACGGCGCACGGGTCATACGACCGATCCGTTCGGATTATGGATCAGGTCGTCTGGCAAAGGCGAGGGCGAAGCAGCTAGGCTCCGGACCTCTCGATCCCCGGAAGGTTGCCGATCACCTCGGCCAGGAAATCAACCAACAGACGAACACGGGCGATGCCAGAGCGTTCCGGCACGATCAGCAGGCTGAGCGGCACCGAAGGCAGCGCGAAATCCGAAAGTAGCGGCACCAACAGGCCGGCTTTAATCAGATCGTCAACGAGCCATCGATGGGCAGGCGCGATGCCCCGGCCGGCGACGAGAGCCTCCCGGGCGGCCAGCCCGTGGTCGATGCGAAGGCGCCCACCGAAAGGCACGGACAGATGCCGCCCGTCCACGGCTTCGAAGTTGAGCCTGTCACTGCCGGCGATGTTCGACATGCGGATCCCCTCATGCGCCGAGAGGTCGCTTGGAGCGCGCGGATATCCATGCGCGGCCAGGTATGCCGGCGCTGCCACAAGCAGACGCCGGCTTTGCCCAAGCGGCCGTAGCTTCATCGAACTGTCGCTGAGCGGTCCAAGACGCAGCGCGACATCTATGCCTTCCCGCACGAGGTCGATGCGCTCGTCTGTCAGGCTCAGATCGACGCCAATGTCGGGATGCCTGTCCTGGAAGGCAAAGATCAGCCGGCTGACGTGCAGCACCCCGAATGCCGACGTACAGGACACACGAATGGTACCGGCAGCCGCGCCGCGGGCGCCGCGCGCTTCGTCGCCGGCCTGCTCTACGAGCCGCAGGATCTGGATGCTGTCGGCATAGTAGCGGCTGCCTTCGTCGGTCAACGTGACGCGACGGGTGGTGCGGCTGATGAGCGGCACGCCGACCGCTTCCTCAAGCTCCCGCAGCTGCCGCGTCACCGTGGACTGGCCGATACCGAGCTCACGGGCAACGGCCGAAAGGCTGCCCCGCTCGGCGACGCGCACAAAGGTTCGCATGCGTTCGAGCGTAACGTCAGATTTATCCATTTTACGGCACAATCCTATGCATTTCGAATATCTACCGCATAGGCACGTAGCGGTCTACCTAGAGTCTCAGTTGATGAAACCAGGGAAGACCGACCATGAAAGTTCTGATTGTTTATGCCCATCCGGAACCGCGCTCGCTCAATGGCGCGCTGCGCGATATCGCCGTCGAGGCGCTTGAAGCCGAAGGTCATGAGGTTCGTGTCACCGATCTCTATGCCGAGGGATGGAAATCCGAGATCGATCGCGTCGACTTTCCGGCCCTTGCCCCGGACGCCCGCTTCAAGCCGAGCCGCGCGTCGAAGGAGGCCTTTGCCAGCGATACGCTGACCGCCGACGTCAAGGCAGAGCAGGAAAAGCTGCTCTGGGCCGACGCCCTGATCCTGCAATTTCCGCTGTGGTGGTATTCGATGCCGGCGATCCTGAAAGGCTGGATCGACCGCGTCTATGCCTATGGTTTTGCCTATGGCGTTGGCGAGCACAGCGACAAATACTGGGGCAAGCGTTTCGGCGAGGGCACGCTGGCGGGAAAACGCGCCATGCTGGTGGTAACGACAGGCGGCTGGGAGGAGCATTACTCACCGCGCGGGGTAAACGGGCCGATCGACGACCTGCTCTTCCCGATCAACCACGGAATCCTCTTCTATCCCGGTTACGACGTGCTTCCGCCGTTCGTCGCCTACCGCGTCGATAGTCTGGACGAGGTCGGTTTCGAAGCGACGGCGGAACGGCTGAAACAAAGGATGCACGCACTCGCGACGACTGCACCCATTCCTTATCGCCGCCAGAACGGCGGGGACTATGCAATCCCGACCCTTGAACTCCGACCGGAGGTCGGCGACCCGCGCAGCAACGGCTTTGCGCTCCACCTCAACGGTGCACACAACAGCGAAGCGGCACTGCGCTGACGGGCGGAATTTCTAACGAGCCAGCTTGGCGGCAGCCGGACGGCGCGAGATGTCCGCTTGCGCAGGCTGTCGGAAATTCAGCGCCGCCGCCATCACTTCAGCGGCGGCAAGCGCGGCAATCACCGCCGGCCGCTTGTCTTTCACCGTCGTGCCGCCGATCGGGCAGACGAGCCTATCGAAGAGATCCGGCCGGCCGATCTCCCGCGACAGCCAGTTCTTGAAGGTCGAGCGCTTGGTCTTCGAGCCGATCATGCCGACATAGGAGGCATCGTCGCGGCGAAGCGCTTCCGCGGCGATCAGGAAATCGAGCGCATGGTCATGGGTGAGGATGACGAAGGCACTGCCGGGAGGCGCGTCGCGCACCACCGCCTCCGGCATCGCCGTCAGGCAGGTCTCGATGCCGGGAATGTCGGCAACGGCCGAAAGCTCGTTCTCGCGGGTATCGACGAGAACCGTGCGCACCGGCACCAGGGAAAGCGCCATCGTCAAGGCATCGCCGACATGGCCGGCGCCGAAGACATAGACATGCGGCCGGCTGGCGATTTCCAGGTCGCTACGTTCAATCAGCATGGCTGCTCTCTCCCGATCGATGCGTGTGAAGGCAAGCGCCACGCGCCCGCCGCAACACTGGCCGATCTCCGGTCCGAGCGGGATCGTCATCGCCTCCGGCGCGTCGCCACGCTTCAGCGCCCGCCGACCATGATCGATCGCCATGTATTCGAGCTGCCCGCCGCCGATCGTGCCGAACAGGCTCTCAGGCGCGACGAGCATCCAGGCGTCGGTGTCGCGCGGTGTGGACCCCGCTGCACCGGTCACCTCGACGAGAACGCAGTCGCGCTCGCGTCTGAGAAAATCCCTGATATCCTCGCGGCTCGCCACCATGACAATCAGCCCCTGTTACCCTTTCTGCCGTGCAGCCGCCCGCAGCCGCTCGATCGCCATCAACACCCGTTCCGGCGTTGCCGGCGCGTCGAGGCGCGGCGCTATACGATACTCCGCAACGCTCGCGGCCGCCATCGACAAGGCTTCCAGCACGGAGATGCCGAGCATGAAGGGCGGTTCGCCGACCGCCTTCGAACGGCGGATCGTCTCTTCGCGGTTGACCGACCACTCGGCAAGCCGGGTATTGAACACGCGCGGCCGATCTGAAGCCAACGGGATCTTGTAGGTCGAGGGAGCGTGCGTGCGCAGACGGCCCTTCGCATCCCACCAGAGCTCTTCCGTCGTCAGCCAGCCCATGCCCTGGACGAAGGCGCCTTCGACCTGTCCGTGGTCGAGGGCCGGGTTCAGCGAGCGGCCGACATCGTGCAGGATATCGGTGCGATCAACCTGGTATTCGCCAGTTAGCGTATCGACGCTGACCTCCGAGCACGAAGCGCCGTAGGCGTAGTAGAAGAACGGCCGGCCCCGGCCTTCGGCGCGGTTCCAGTGGATCTTCGGCGTCTTGTAGAAGCCGGCAGCCGACAGCTGAATGCGGGCGCCATAGGCGATCTTGATGAACTCGTTGAAGCTTAGGCGCTCGGCACCGATCCGCACCACGTTCGGTTCGAAGGCGACATCGGTTTCGGCCACGTTCCAGCGCTCGGCAGCAAACTTGACCAAGCGCGCCTTGATCTGCTGCGCGGCGTTTGCCGCTGCCATGCCGTTGAGGTCGGATCCCGACGACGCTGCCGTCGCCGATGTGTTCGGCACCTTGCCTGTTGTCGTCGCCGTCACCTTGATCCGGTCGAGGTTGACCTGGAACTCGTCGGCCACCACTTGGGCGACCTTGGTATAGAGCCCCTGCCCCATCTCGGTGCCGCCGTGGTTCAGATGGATCGAGCCATCGGTATAGACATGCACCAGGGCGCCGGCCTGGTTGTACTCGGTCTTGGTGAAGGAGATGCCGAACTTCACCGGCGTCAGCGCGATGCCCCGCTTGACCACGTGGTTTTCGCGATTGAACGCGATTACCGCCTCGCGACGCTTGGCGTAGTCGGCCGAGGTTTCCAGTTCCTCGATGATCCGGCCGATGATGTTGTCTTCCACGGTCTGGTGATAGGGCGTGAGGTTGCGCCCCTCGCCGCCGTAGAAGTTCAGCTTGCGGATTTCGAGCGGATCCTTGCCGACGGCATAGGCGATGTCCTCGATCATGCGCTCGCCGCCGACCATCCCTTGAGGGCCGCCGAAGCCGCGAAACGCGGTGTTGGAAACGGTATTGGTCTTCAGCGGCCGCGAGCGCAGGCGCACGTTCGGGTAAAAGTAGCAATTGTCGGCGTGGAACAGCGCACGGTCGGTGACCGGGCCGGAGAGATCGGCCGAGTAACCGCAGCGCGCCGAGAAGACCGCGTCCACCGCCTCGATGCGCCCTTCATCGTCGAAACCGAGCTTGTAGTCCACATGGAAGTCGTGGCGCTTGCCGGTGGCGCTCATATCGTCGTCACGGTCAGGCCGGACCTTGACCGGGCAGCGGTACTTCTTGGCGGCGACAGCTGCAACGGCTGCGAAAATATTGGCCTGGGTTTCCTTGCCGCCGAAGCCGCCGCCCATGCGGCGCACGTTGACGGTCACCGCATTCGACGGCACCCCGAGCACGGTCGCGACCATGTGCTGCGTTTCTGCCGGATGCTGGGTCGAGGAATAGACGAGCACCTCGTCGTCCTCGCCGGGGATGGCGAACGAGATCTGCCCTTCCAGATAAAAATGGTCCTGCCCGCCGATGCGCATCTCGCCTTCGAGAATGTTCTTCGACTTGGCAAAGCCCGCGTCGATATCGCCGCGCTCGAGCTTGAGCGGATCGATGACCAGCGGATAGTTGGCCGCCGCCGCTTCGAGAACGTCGGTCACATGCGGCAGGTCGCGATATTCGATCTTGACCTTGGCGGCGGCCCGACGGGCCGCTTCGCGCGACGTCGCGATAACAGCGAAGATCGGCTGGCCGTGGAACTCGACCTTGTCGGTGACGAAGATCGGCTCGTCGTGCTTGTGGGCAGGGCTGATGTCGTTCTCGCCGGGAATGTCGGCCGCCGTCAGCACGCCGATGACGCCTTCGCTGCTCGAAACCGCCTCGAAATCGATCGACAGGATATCGGCATGCGCACGCTGCGACAGGCCGAGATAGCCATGTAGCGTGCCCTGGGGTTCCGGAATGTCGTCGATATATTCGGCCGTGCCCGACACGTGCTTGTGGCCGGACTCGTGCCGTTCCTTTTCGTGTACGCCGCCGCGGATGCGGTCGATGGGCTGCATCACGTTCATGGCTTCCTCCCTTAAACCGCGACAGCAATGGTGCGATCGAGACGGAGCTGGCCGCCGCTCGACTGCGTTTCGAGATAGAAGCGGCGAAGCAGGTTCTTCGCCACCATCTGGCGGTATTCCGCCGAGGCGCGCCAGTCGGTGAGCGGCGTGAAGTCCTGATCAAACGCTTCAACAGCGCGCTCGATCGTCTGCTCGTTCCACTCGGCACCCCTGAGCACCGCTTCGACATGGGCGGCGCGTTTCGGCGTGGCGGCCATGCCGCCGAAGGCGATGACGGCGTCCGCCACCCGGCCGGCATCGAAGGTGATGTTGAAACCGCCGCAGACGGCGGTGATGTCCTCGTCGAGCCGCTTCGTCACCTTGTAGACGGCCACACGGGCATTGTCGGAAACGAAGGGAATTCGAACGCTTTCGACGAACTCTCCGGGCTCGCGGTCCTGCTTGCCATAGGCGATGAAGAAGTCCTGAAGCACGACGTCACGGCGGCGAGCGCCCTTGCGCAGCACGATCGATGCGCCAAGCGCGATCAGTGCCGGCGGCGTATCACCGATCGGCGAGCCGTTGGCGATGTTGCCGCCGACGGTGCCCATGTTGCGGACCTGCTGACCGCCGATGCGATCCCAAAGCTCGGTCAGCTCCGGAAAATGCTCGACAATGACTGGGTAGGCTTCGGCATAGCTGACGCCCGCGCCGAGCGTCACGCCATCGGAATCGACGGTGATCCGGCGCAGTTCCTCGAGATGGGTCAGATGGATGACCGGCGAGATGTCGCGCATGAATTTCGTCACCCAGAGCCCGACATCGGTCGAGCCGGCGACGATCGTCGCCTTCGGGTTGGCTTCGAGCACGGCGGCGAAATCGTCGACCGAGCCCGGAAGGATGAAGCGTTCCGTCTCCGAGCCGATTTCGACCCGGCGGCCATCCTGGAGGGCGGCCAGTTCGCCGGCGATCCGGTCACGCTCGGCAATTAGCGGATCCTTGCCGACGTCGCCAATCGTCGAGATCGCCTCGGCGGCGCGGATGATCGCGGCATAGCCGGTGCAGCGACAAAGATTGCCCTGCAGCGCCTTTTCGATTTCAGCGATCGACGGCATCGGATTTTCCATCCAGAGGCCATAGAGCGACATCACGAAGCCCGGCGTGCAGAAGCCGCATTGCGAGGCGTGCGTATCGACCATTGCCTGCTGCACCGGATGCAGCGGACCGGCCGGCTGGGCCAGGCTATCCACCGTCACGATATGACAGCCGTCGAGCGAGCCGACGAAGCGGATGCAGGCATTGACGGATTCATATTTCAGCTTGCCATCGAGCAGGCGGCCGACGAGCACCGTGCAGGCACCGCAGTCGCCTTCGGCGCAGCCTTCCTTGGTGCCCTTCAGATTGCGGTCGATGCGCAGGAAATCGAGCAGGGTCTGAACCGGCGACACGTCGGCAAGTTCGACCAACCGATGGTTCAGGATGAAACGGATGGTGTTGCGGATCTGGATGGTCATGGTTCAGCTCCCGCGGTAGGTGGAGTAGCCATAGGGCGAGAGCAGCAGCGGCACGTGATAGTGCGCGCCCTGGTTATCGATGCCGAAGCGGATCGGGATCACGTCGAGGAACGGGTTTTCGCCGCGCTTGGCTGCTCCGCCGAGATAATCGCCGGCATGGAACTGCAGCTCGTAGGTGCCGGTCTGCATGCGCTCGCCGCTCAGGAGCGGCTCGTCGCAGCGGCCATCGTCATTGGTCTTCACGGATTTGATGTGCGTCTGGCGATCGCCCTCGACCAGGTAGAGCTCGATGCGCAGCCCTTCGGCCGGTTTGCCGCTGGCCGTATCCAGCACATGCGTCGTCAAACGGCCGGCGTTTCCACCCTGAGATTGCATAGTTTTCGCTCCTCCCGAAGTCAGCTTTCCACCTCGCAGTATTCCGGCATTCCCACCCGCTTGGTAGCGAGCGGATCATTCGAGACTTTCAAATTTTTTGGGGGGAATGGCTCGAAACAAATGCCGCTAGAAATTGGCTGCAGAGACGAAAATGTCTGGAGGAGCTGCTTTGATGAGATACCCCCGCGATCTTCACGGCCACGGCCCGAACTTCAAGATCACATGGCCCGACGGCGCGCGGATCGCCGTGCAATTCGTCATCAACTACGAGGAAGGCGGCGAAAACTGCGTGCTGCATGGCGACGCAGCATCCGAAGCATTCCTGTCGGAAATCGTCGGTGCGCAGGCCTGGCAGGGCCAGCGTCACTGGAACATGGAATCGATCTACGAATACGGCGCACGCGCCGGCTTCTGGCGCCTGCATCGCATGTTCACCGAGCGCGGCGTGCCGGCCACCGTTTATGGCGTCGCCACGGCGCTGAAGCGCTCTCCGGAACAGGTCGCCGCCATGCAGGACGCCGGCTGGGAAATCGCCTCGCACGGCCTGAAATGGATCGAACACAAGGATTTTTCGCCGGAGCGCGAGCGCCAGGAGATCGCCGAGGCGATCCGGCTGCACACCATCGTCACCGGCGAGCGCCCGCGCGGCTGGTACACGGGACGCTGTTCCGACAATACGCTCGACCTCGTCACCGACGCCGGCGGTTTCGACTACGTGTCGGACGCCTATGCCGACGATCTGCCCTATTGGCATGAGCATGCCGGGCGCCATCAGCTGGTCATCCCCTATACGCTCGACAGCAACGACATGCGTTTTGCCACGCCGCAGGGTTTCAACAGCGGCGACCAGTTCTTCAGCTACCTGAAGGACAGCTTCGACGTGCTCTACGCCGAAGGCACCGCCGGTGCGCCAAAGATGCTGAGCATCGGGCTGCACTGCCGCCTCGTCGGCCGGCCCGGCCGCGCCGCAGCACTGGCTCGCTTCCTCGACTACGTGCAGGACCACGAGAAGGTCTGGCTTGCAAAGCGCGTCGACATCGCCCGCCATTGGGCCGAAAACTACCCGTACAAGGCATGGGACGATCGTCCGTCGCGGCTTGGCGAAGACGCCTTCGTCGCCAAGTTCGGCGGCGTCTTCGAACATTCGAAATGGATCGCGAAGCGCGCCTTCCAGGGTGAGCTCTCGCCGGCCAACGACACGGCGATCGGCCTTGCCGCAGCGCTTTCCGCGGTCTTCCGTGAAGCCTCGGCCGAAGAACGGCTTGCCGTCCTCATCGCGCATCCGGATCTCGCCGGCAAGCTGGCTCAGGCCAAGCGCCTGACCGAAAGCTCGACCAACGAGCAGGCCGGTGCCGGGCTCGACGCGCTGACCGATGCGGAGCGCGAGCGCTTCACCACCCTCAATGCCGCCTATGTCGAGAAGTTCAAGTTCCCGTTCATCATGGCGGTCAAGGGGCGCACCAAGGACGAGATCCTCGCAGCCTTCGAAAGCCGGATCGGCAACGATCGCGACACGGAGTTCGAGACGGCATGCCGGCAGGTGGAGCGGATCGCCTATCTGCGTCTCAAGGACATGCTGCCGAGTTGAGGGCCTCGCTATGACGACCGACGGCGTGAGCCCGCCCGAATTCGCACTGAACGCGATCAACCTTGCCTCCGCCGGTCTCGGCGCGAGGCCGGTCTTCGCAACCGACGAGTTCTTCGCGCCGCTCGAGCGCATGTTGCAGGATGCGCCGCCGGTCTATCATCCCGGTGTCTATGACGAGAACGGCAAGTGGATGGACGGCTGGGAGACCCGGCGACGCCGCGGCCCCGGCAACGACCACGCCATCGTGGCGCTCGCGACGAACGGCCGTATCCGCGGCTTCGAGGTCGATACCGCCCATTTCACCGGCAACTATCCGAGCGCCTGCGCCATCGACGCCTGTCTGGCACCGGATGGCCCGGACGACCGGACGGTCTGGACGGAACTGGTCCGCCCTCGGCCGCTCGGCCCAAGCGCGCAACATCACTTCGAGGCGCGATCGGACGTGGTCTGGAGCCATGTGCGCCTGCGCATCTATCCCGACGGTGGCATCGCCCGCCTCAGGGTTTACGGCGCGCCGGCGCTTGACCAAGCGGCGATCGGCGACACTTTGGTCGATCTTGCCTCGTCGCTGCTCGGCGGCCGGATCCTCGCCTATTCCAACGGGCATTACGGCCACCAGCGGCTGCTTGCGCCCGGACGCGGCATCAACATGGGTGACGGTTGGGAAACGCGCCGACGGCGCGAACCCGGCAACGACTGGATCGTCGTGAAGCTGGCCGCCCGCGGTGAGATCGATCGCGTTGTGGTCGACACCGCCCACTTCAAGGGAAACTACCCGGACGCCTGTTCGCTGCAGGCGGCAGACCTCGGCGCGAGCGCTTGCGAAGTGGCTACATCCGTCACGGCATCATCGATGTTCTGGCGCGAGGTCCTGCCGCCACAGAAACTCGCCGCCGACAGCATCCACACCTATGAAGCAAACGGGCTCGCGGCCGCAGGTCCCGTAACCCATGTGCGCTTCAACATCTTCCCCGACGGCGGCGTCAGCCGGCTGCGTGTCTTCGGGCGTATTGCGAAAGCCGGCATCTAGATCGTTTCGCCGAGGAGGCGGAACGATCAAACTTCCAGGCAACCGATCAACATTGGACGGAGGAGCGTCACATGAAGGAGATCGTCATACAGCCGTTGACCCGGGAGGCCTTTGCGCCTTTCGGCGACGTGATCGAAACGGAGAATGCCAACAACTTCCCCATCAACGGCGGCAATGCAACCCGCTACCACGACCTCGCCAAGATCGATACGACAGGCGAAAAGGCCCGGCCGATGATCAGCCTGGTGCGCGGCATACCCTATCCGCTGCCGCTGAAACTCACCATGGTCGAGCGCCATCCGCTCGGGAGCCAGGCCTTCATCCCCTTGAGCGACAATCCGTTTCTGATCGTCGTCTCCCGGGAAACGGACGAAGGCCCGAGTGAACCGATCGCCTTCAAGACCACGCCTGGCCAGGGCGTCAACATCGCCCGCAACGTCTGGCACGGCATCCTGACACCGCTTGATGACGTCTCGGATTTCGCGGTGGTCGATCGCGGTGGCGAAGGCGTCAACCTGGAGGAACATTTCTTCAAGGAGCCGTTCCTGATCGTGTGAATGAATGCATGACCCGGTCGTCCGGTCGGGTTATCGGTGCGCCAGGGCCTCGCTGGCCGCCGAAATCGGACGACAAGACTGCGGCCTCAATAGCCGCCATCCCGCCTGAACTTCGTCGGCGTGTATCCCGTCAGCCGCCGGAAATCGCGGGAGAAATGATAGGGATCCGGATAGCCGCAGACGGCGGCCACCGCCGACACCTTGGCATCGGGACCCACCAGCAGGCGTTTTGCCTGATTGATGCGCTCGTGGCGCAGCCAGTCCATCGGCGTTGTTCCCACCATGTCGCGAAAGCGGCGAAAGAGTTGCGATGGGCTCAGCCGCGCAAGAGCCGCCAGATCGTCGATCGTCCAAGGTCTCGCGAGATCGTCGCGCATCACCGACAGCACCTGAAGCAAACGGTCTTCACCGGACCTCTCCTCAGCCGGCTCGGCCCCAATCAGCCGTGGCGTGATCATGTCCGCCATCAGCCCTGCGATCGCGGCGCTCGAGAGCGCGTCGGTCGCAGGCGAGCGCTCGGCAAGAAATCCGCTCACACTTTCGAACGCCGCCTGTGCCCTGTCCGTATCTCTCGGCACGAACAGGGGCGACTGCTGCACGCCGAGAAACTGGTAAAGCGCATCAAGCCCGTGTCCCTCGATCCCCATCCAGAGATAGCGCCAGCTTTCGCTGTCGGGAGCGCAGCTATGCGCATAGGCCTGAGCCGTATCGAGCCAGGCGACGCTGCCCGTTTCGGCCAGGAAACGCTGACCGCGCACCTCGATCAACCCGCGTCCGCCTGTTGTGTAGACGAAGACATGCTGGTGGAACCGTTTGCGGATCGGCGCCTCGTCAGGACGTGTCGTCCGGCTTCCGGCCACCAGCGCCAGATACGGAAACGCATCGGCGAATTTTGCCGGGGTGTGAAAATGGAGCTCTTCGCTTTCGGGCAACATGCCATTTTCTGGCATCCGATGCGAGTTTTGTCCATCATCTTGCGACAGGACGCCATTCACAGAGCTGATCCCGTGACGTTATCATGCAGCTTTATGCACGGAGAATTGCCCATGACCGAAACCGCGCCGAACGGCGACGCCGCGAATTTCACCTTCGCGCCGCTGTCCCCGGATTTTGCTCGCGATCCCTATCCGACCTATCGCGCGCTGCGCGAGAAGGAGGGGCTGCACTACTTCGCGGACTTCGACATCTGGCTTGCCTCGCGCTTCGAGGACGTCTCGGCGATCGTCATGGACAAGCGCATGGTGCGCTCGCTCGAAGACCTCGCAACCAAGGAAGAGCTTGCAAAACTGCAGCGCGCCGCCAATTGGCACGACATGCCGCATCACGAGCGTTTCGTGCAGTTCAGCCTGCTCGACAGCGATGGTGTCGTGCATGACCGGCTGCGCAAACAGGTGTTCAAGCTGTTCACGCCGGCGATGATCGCCAAGCTCCGCGACCAGATCCAGGCCTATGTCGACCGGCTGGTCGACAGCCTCGCCGATCGCGGCGAGATCGACTTCGTCGGCGACCTTGCTGCCCACGTGCCCGGCCACATCATCGGCCGCCTGCTTGGCGTTCCGGACGAGGACTGTCCCCAGTTGCGGATCTGGTCGGAAAACATCGTGCAGTTCTTCGACGTTGACCGCTCGGATGCGCGCAAGGAACTCGCCGAGCGCAACACCACGGAATTCTACGAATATCTGACGGCGCTGAAGGCCGAGCGCGAGCGGGCGCCGAAGGACGACCTGATCTCCGTGCTGATCGAAGCGGAACGCTCCGGCGCCATGAACTTCGACGAATTCATCTCGACCTGCATGCTGATCCTGATGGCCGGCCATGGCTCGACGATCGACGTGCTCGGCAGCGGCATGCATGCACTTCTGCGCTTCCCCGACCAGATGGCGCGGCTGCGGAGCGAACCCGGGCTGATCCAGACCGGCGTGCAGGAGATGTTCCGCTACGAGTCGCCGCTTCCGTTCTTCCACCGCCACTGCGTCGAGGACATCGAGATCTTCGGCCGACGCTTCGAGCGCGGCACCAAGTTCGGCCTGCTCTATGGCGCCGCCAACCGCGATCCCAAGCAGTTCGAGAACGCCGACACCTTCGACATCGGCCGCACGCCCAATCGGCATCTGGCCTTTGGCGGCGGCGTGCATTTCTGTCTCGGCAACCACCTCGCGCGCCTCGACATGGATATCATCTTCAGCACCCTGCTTCGCCGCTTCCCGACCATCGAACTCGTCGACCGGGAACCGGAATACAAGCGCGGGCTTTCAGTCCGCGGACCCAAGCGGCTGAAGATCGCCATCCGGCCCGCCTGATCCCCATCCTCGACACCAACATACGCAATCGGAGAATACCCATGCCCAAGATCGTCTTCATCGACGCGGACGGCACGACGAAAGAAATCCAGGCGGAGATCGGCCAGTCGCTGATGTCCGCCGCCGTGCAGAACGGCATCGACGCCATTGCCGCCGAATGCGGCGGCTCTTGCGCCTGCGGCACCTGTCACTGTTACATCGACGGCGAATGGAGCGACCGCCTGCCGGCGCCCGAATTCCAGGAACAGGACATGATCGAGTGCGTGGTCAACCCGAACGAACGCAGCCGCCTGAGCTGTCAGATCACCGTCTCGGCAGAACTGGATGGGCTTGTCGTGCATCTGCCCGCCGGCCAATACTGAGACGAAACAGAAAAAGACCGGAGCAACATTTCGTTGCTCCGGTCAGCACTTACGGGGAAGTTCCGATCGGCCGAGGCGACAGGCCCCGGCCGATTTTCGTTATTCGGCGAAGAACGCGAAGCGCACGATGAAGAGTGCTGCAACGAGCTGGGTGGCCGGATGGATGACGCTCCACTTGCCGGTGAAGACCTTCAGCACGACGTAGCTGACGAAGCCGAAGGCGAGGCCGTTGGCGATCGAGTAAGTGAAGGGCATGGCGAGCGCGGTGAGTGCCGCCGGAGCCGCTTCCGTCAGATCGTCCCAGTCGACTTCCGTCAGTTCGCGCATCATCAGACCGGCGACATAGAGCAGAGCCGGGGCCGTCGCATAGGACGGAACGGCAGCTGCCAGCGGCGAGAAGAACAGCGCGGCGAGGAAGAGCACGCAGACGGTGAGCGCGGTCAGACCCGTGCGGCCGCCGGCCTGGACGCCCGAGGCGCTTTCGACATAGGCGGTGGTGCTGCTGGTGCCGATCAGCGAGCCGGCAACGATCGCGGTGCTGTCGGCGAGAAGCGCGCGGCCGAGACGGTTCGGCTTGCCTTCTTCGACCAGCTTGGCGCGCTTGGCGACACCGATCAGCGTGCCGGTCGCGTCGAAGACTTCGACGAGCACGAAGACGAGGATGACGTGCAGCAGGCCGCCATGCAGGGCGCCCATGATGTCGAGCTGCAGGAAGGTGGGCGCGATGCTCGGCGGCGCCGAGACGACACCCTTGAACTCGCTGACACCGAGGATCATCGACAGGATGGTGACGACCAGAATGCCGATCAGGATCGAACCGCGAACCTTCAGCGAATCGAGTACGGCAATCACAAAGAAGCCGAGGATCGCGAGCAGCGGGCCGGTCTGCTTGAGGTCACCCAGACCGACGAGCGTTGCCGGGTTGTCGACGACGATGCCGGCGTTCTTCAGTGCGATGATGCCGAGGAAGAGGCCGATACCGGTGGCGATCGCGCTTCGGAGTGAGTGCGGAATGCCGGCGATCAGCCAGCTCCGGACCCCGGTCACGGTCAGGATCAGGAAGATCACGCCCGAGATAAAGACCGCACCCAGCGCCTGTTGCCAGGTAAAGCCGAGGGCTGCGACGACGGTGAAGGCGAAGAAGGCGTTGAGGCCCATGCCGGGCGCCATGCCGATCGGCCAGTTGGCGACGAGCGCCATGACGGCAGAGCCGAGTGCGGCGGCAATACAGGTTGCGACGAAGACGGCATCCCTATCCATGCCCGTGCTCGACAGGATGTCGGGGTTGACGAAGATGATGTAGGACATCGTCAGGAATGTCGTGATACCGGCGATCACCTCGGTGCGCGCCGTCGTCTGATGCTCTTTCAGCTTGAATAGTCGTTCAAACATCTTTCCTCCCTTGGCGGCGTCACCACGACGCAGCCGAACGACAGTGAGCGGGAAACCGTCTCCTCCAGTTCCCGACCAGTGCATTTCGAACGCCCGGACAGTCCGGAGCGATCGCTTCGCTTTAGGCTTCGTGCCGGCTGGCGATCGTCCGCCCTCTCTCGGACGACGCGAATGCCTCTTGCACAGCCCCAGGATTGTGCGACTTCCGGACGCAGACCGCTAGCCGTCCATTCCCGGGATCGATGATGAAAGACTTTCAAATTTTTCGGAGAATTTGAGAGGCCGTTGGCCTAGACTCTCGGGGATACTTTCCACCATTCGTGCGACTGGAAATGCCGCGAACAAATATCTCGAAGGCCCTATTGACCTTCCAACGGTGGGAGACGCCATGTTTGTCTCACAACCGAACCAAGGAGACAAGCATGCAGAACTACAAGATCGACAACATGACCTGTGGCCACTGCGCCGGCGTCGTCCAGAAGGCGATCCTGAGCGTCGACCCGCAGGCAACGATCAAGGTCGATCTCGGCAATCGGGAAGTCAGCGTCGAGACCGCCGCAGCGGCAGGGCCGATCGCAGACGCCCTGAAGGCGGCCGGTTACGAGAGCCGCGCGCTCTGAGCCCACGCTCCACTGACACCTCCCGTCACAAAACGCCCCGGCTTGCCGGGGCGTTTTGTTGTCTGGCTGTCAGCCGGCAACGGCTGCGGCGCCTTCGGGCTGGCGCCCGAGCATATCGGGATGGCGCGCCAGGTGCTCGAACAGGCGAGCGACTGCTTCGGCGCCGGGGTCGATGTGCCCTTCGAGCTGTTTGGCGTTGATGTAGGCGGCCCGCCCTGCCCTTGCCCGCACGAGCGTCGCGGTCAGATTGGCGCCTTCACGCGCTGCCTTGGCAGCCGCGCCGATGCTCGCGTCGAGCGCATCGAGCGCGGGGGAAAGCGCGTCGACCATGGTGCGGTCGCCGATCTGCGCGCCGCCGATTTCCTGCATGCGCGCCAACCCGGCCTTCAGCGCTTCGCGGATCGAAAGCCCGCTCGAAGCGCCATCACCGGCGGCGGCGAAGAAGATCGCCAGAAGCACGCCCGAAGAACCGCCCATCGTCTGGCTCAGCTCCTGCCCGATGGCGCGGAAGAGCTGCGTATGGTCGGAAAGCGGCAGGCGATCGAGCGCCTGAATGAGTGCCCGTGCGGCGCCGGCCAGTGTCGAGCCGGTGTCTCCGTCGCCGGACTTGGCATCGAGCGCGTTCAGGTCCTTTTCCGCATCGATCAGCAGGTTGCAGCAGGCAAGCAGGAACTGCCGCGTCGCATCGTGTCGTGAAGGCAGGGGCGAAATCGGCGTCAGGCCGTCCGGCAGGGCCAGAACATTCACCGGCCTGACGGCGGTCACGCCCGGCCATGCCGGAAGCGCCACGGGCCGGGACAACAGCTCCAGTTCGGCCTTGTCGGCCGGATAGACGGAGACGGAAAAGCCACGCATGTCCAGCGACGTCATCATCGGCGCGGGCCCGACAAGGTGCACGATCCGGTCGGCGATATCAGACTGGGCGAGTTCATGCATGAGGACAGACATTTCCAGGATCGACGTACCGCCGAGATTGTTGACGAGCGCCACGTGCGGCTTGTCCTCCATCGCCGCCTGCAGTCGCTCGACCATGGCGGCAACGGCGCCTCTCGCATCCGAATAGACGATCTGCTCGACGCCGGCTTCGCCATGGATGCCGAGGCCGAGTTCCGCATGTCCCTCCGGAATACGGTGTTCCTTCGGCGAGCCCGGAACGGTGCAGGTATCGAGCGACATGCCGATGGTGCTTGTACCCGATATGACCTTGCGCGCCGCATTGGCGATCGTATCGAGGTCCACCCCGCTTTCTGCGAGCGCTCCGGCGATCTTGTGGACGAACAGGGTACCGGCGACACCGCGGGCCTGCGGAAGGTCCGGCAGCGCAATGTCGTCGTCGACGATGACCATGCTCACATTGAGGCCGTAGGCGCGGGCGCGTTCGGCCGCAAGGCCAAAGTTCAGCCGGTCACCGGTGTAATTCTTGACGATCAGCAGGCAGCCGGCAGGCCCGGTCACCGCCAGGATACCGGCGAGGATCGCGTCCACGCTCGGCGATGCGAAGACATCGCCGCAGACGGCGGCCGTCAGCATGCCCTTGCCGACGAAGCCGATATGCGCGGGCTCGTGTCCCGAGCCGCCACCTGAAACCAGCGCAACCTTGCTCCTGTCCCAATCCGAGCGCAGGACGACGCGGATGTGCGGATATCCGTCAAGGCGGCTGAGCGCGCCGCCGGATGCGGCAAGAACCCCGTCGATCGCTTCCGTAACCGCATTTTCCTTGCGGTTGATAAACTGATTCATGTTCGCCTCCTAAGCGATGCGCATTCCGGCCGCGTCGAAGAAGAGCGGCTTGTCTGGCTGGATCTTGATGGTCTCGCCGCCGCGGAAGCCGGTGTGGGGATCCGTGACCGTCACGAGGTTGTGCTGCTTGAACGTCAGATGCAGGCGCGTCTGGTCGCCCAGATGTTCGACACGGGTCACAAGCGCGTCCTCTCCGGCGCCCTGGACGATGTTTTCGGGCCGAAGGCCGATCGATTGCGCCCTGTCCGGCGCGCCCGCAAAGAGCTTGGCAGGCAGGACGTTGATGCGCGGCTGGCCGAGACGGGTCGCGGCATAGACGCTGACCGGCGCTTCGTAGACCTCTCGTGGTGAACCGAACTGAACGAGCCTGCCCTCTTCGAGCACGCCGATATGCGTTGCCATTGTCATGGCTTCGATCTGGTCGTGGGTGACGTAGAGCAGCGTCGCCCCGGATTTTGCCTGGATGTTCTTCAGTTCGACGCGCAGGTCGGCCCGAAGCTTCGCATCGAGCGAGCTCAACGGCTCGTCCATCAGATATATCTGCGGGTTTCTGACAAGCGCCCGACCGATCGACACGCGCTGCATCTCGCCGCCGGACAGGGCGGTCGCCTTGTTGTCGAGCTTGTGCGAGATCTGCAAGACCTCGGCGATGGCGTTCACCTTTTCGTCGATCGTCTTTTGTGGCGTTCTCAGAAGCGGGGATTTCAGCGGAAACTCCAGGTTCTGCCGCACGGAGAGATGCGGGTAGAGCGAATATTGCTGGAAGACCATCGCCACGTTGCGCTGCGCCGGCGTCAGTCCTTGCATGGACATCCCGCCGATAAAGATCTCGCCGCTGTCGGGCGTGTCGAGACCCGAGACCATGCGCAACGTCGTCGTCTTTCCGGCACCGGTCGGCCCCAGGAGCACGACGAACGATCCGTCCGGGATCGTCATCGAGACCTCGTTGAGCGCCGCGTGGGTGCCGAATGTCTTCGTCACGTTTCTTAGGATGACTTCAGCCACGGCGCAGCACTCCCTCGTTGGCTTCGGAGACAAGAGCACGACCCGTCTCCGCATTGAAGAGCGTCAAGGTCCGTGCGTTGAAGTCGAGACCGACAAGTTCGTCGGTGCGGGCTGCCTGACTGGAGGGCGTGCGCGCCTTGATCTCGCCGTTGGGCGTTTCGATCGTGACGATCTGAGTGGTGCCCAGATACTCGACGGCGATCACGCGGCCTCTGTAGCTGGAGTCGTCGACGAAACGGACATGCTCGGGACGCACACCGAGGGACAGCGTGCCGGCCCTGCCCTCACGCGACGCCGGCACCGCCACCTTTTTCCCACCGAGATCGATGCTGTCGCCGCCGACACCGATCATACCTTCGAACTCCAGAAAGTTCATGGACGGGGAGCCGATGAACTTGGCGACGAACTTCGTCGCCGGCCAGTCGTAGATCTGCTGCGGCCGGCCGAACTGCTCGATGACGCCGTGGTTCATGACGACGATCTTGTCGCCCATCTGCATCGCTTCCAGCTGGTCGTGGGTCACGTAGACGGTGGTGGCGCCCATGCGATCGTGCAGCGCCCGCAGTTCGCCTGCCATATGTTCGCGGAACTCCGCGTCGAGCGCGCCGAGCGGCTCGTCCATGAAGAAGGCCTTCGGGTTGCGGACAATCGCCCGACCGAGCGCAACACGCTGGCGGTCACCGCCCGAGAGCCCGCCGACCGGCTTGTCGAGAATGCCTTCAATTCTGAGGATCTTTGCCACCTCGGCGACGCGAGTCGCCACATCCGCCTTTTTCATGCCCTGGCTGACGAGCGGATAGGAGATGTTCTTGCGCACGTTCATGTGGGGATAGAGGGCGAACATCTGGAAGACGAAGGCGATATCGCGCTCCCTTGCCCGCTTCATGCCGACCTCTTCGCCGCCGATATAGATCTGGCCGCTCGTCGGCAGTTCCAGTCCCGCCATCATGCGAAGCGTCGTCGTCTTGCCGCATCCGGAAGGGCCGAGCAGCATGAAGAACTCGCCGTCTTCCACCGTGAAGCTCGAAGACTGGACAGCCGTGAACGCCCCGAACTCCTTGCGCACATTTTCAATTCTGATCTGTGCCATGGGTCACTCCGGAAAATGGCTGACGATGATGAACATGACTGTCCCAAGCAGCGTCACGAGGAAGGAGAAGGAGTAGAGCGTGAGCGAGACCGGCTGCATCAGCATGACCACGCCGAGCGCGATGAGCACCGATGCCACCATTTCCCATGCGCCACGGCGAAGGCGGAGCAACTGGTTGAGGAAAGCTGTCATTTTCTTACCGCTCCGAAGGTGATGCCGCGCAGGAGGTGTTTGCGAAGCAGGATCGTGAACACCATCACGGGGACGAGGAAGAGGGTCGCGCCGGCCGCCACCGCCGGCCAGTCCTGGCCACCGACGCCGATGATCGTCGGAATGAAGGGCGGTGCGGTCTGCGCGGTGCCGGACGTCAGCAACACTGCGAAGGCGTATTCGTTCCAGGCGAAGATCAGGCAGAAGATCGCCGTCGACGCAATGCCGGTCGCCGCCTGGGGCAGAACCACCTTGTAGAACGCCTGGAAGCGCGTGTAACCGTCGATCAGCGCTGCCTCTTCATACTCGATCGGGATCTCGTCGATGAACCCTTTGAGCAGCCAGACCGAGAGCGACAAGTTGACCGCCGTGTAGAGCAAGATCATGCCGGCATGGGTGTCGTTCAGCCCGAGCGAGCGGAACATCAGGAAGATCGGTATGGCGACCGCAATCGGCGGCATCATGCGGGTGGAAAGGATGAAGAACAGCAGGTCGTCCTTGAGCGGCACCTTGAAGCGCGAGAAGGCATAGGCCGCAGCCGTTCCGAGCACGATGCACAGCACCGTCGAACCAAACCCGATGATGACGGAATTATAGAAGCGCTCCGGGAAGCGTGACGGGCCGGCGATGATCAGCCCATCCTTGCGAACGAGACGCTCGTACCAGGTCTTCGGTTCGCCCATCTCCTTCAGTTGTTCTTCCGAAACGCGGGTGCGCGTCGTGAAGAGGTTCACATAGCCTTCGAGCGTCGGCTCGAAGAACGTTTTCGGCGGATAGGCGATCGCATCCGAGGGCGATTTGAAACCCGTTCCGATGATCCAGAGCAGCGGCAGAATGGTGATCACCGCATAAAGCACGACCAGGGCGCCTGCGAACCACTTCTGCCGTGCGGATGGCTCCGTTACAGAAAAGCTGCTCATCTCTGCTTCACCTTGTTGAGTGCTTTGACATAGATCGACGCCAGGCCGAAGACGGTCACGAAGAGGATGACGGCATAGGCGGACGCATATCCGGTGCGCCATTTCTCGAAGGCTTCGCGCTTCAGGTTGATCGACGTCAGCTCCGTGATCGAGCCCGGGCCCCCGCCCGTCAGTTGCACGACCAGGTCGAACATCTTGAAGTTCTCGATGCCGCGGAAAAGGATGGCCAGCATCAGGAACGGCAGCACCATCGGAATGGTGATCGTCCAGAACTGGCGCCAGCTGCTGGCCCGGTCGCACTCCGCCGCCTCATAGATGCTGCTTGGAATGGAGCGCAGCCCGGCGAGGCAGATGAGCATGACGAAAGGCGTCCACATCCAGGTGTCGACGATGATGATCGCCCAGGGCGCCAGCGACGTGTCGCCGATCATCGAGAAGCTGGACGGATCTGCTCCGGTCAGGAACCCGATCGCGTAATTGAAGAGGCCGATCTGCGGCTGGTAGAGAAAGGTCCAGAAGTTTCCGACGACGGCCGGGCTCAGCATCATCGGAAGCACGATGATGGTCGTCCACAGGTCGTTGCCGCGGAACTTCTTGTTGATGAGATAGGCGAGAGCAAAGCCGATCAGCACCTGCAGGACGATCGTCCAGATCAGGAAGTGGGCCGTGGCCTGCATCGTCAGCCAGATGTCCTTGTCGGTCAGGATGTTCAGGTAGTTGCGCAGACCGACGAACTGAACCGGCTCGTTCGGGCGGTTCACACGAAAATTGGTGAAGCTCAGCCGGACGGTCCAGATCAACGGAAAGATGTTGATCGCAAGCAAAAGCACGATGGATGGTGCGACGAAGATCCAGGCGATCGCGCGGTCCGACAACCCTCTGATGCGCCGTGCAAGCACGGGCGGCGTCGCGTGCGCAGCGCGATCGATCGAAGAATGGAGCATGGTATTCCCCTAAGGCATTGACGAATGGGCATGCGGGGCCGGCGCGAGCGATCGGCCGGCCGGCCCCGCATGGACGCTTCCGCCGGGAGGCGGCGGCTGTTTGCGTCAATACTTGCCTTCGTCCTCGAAGATGTCCTTCCAGTCGTCAGCGAGACCATCGAGCGCGTCCTTCGCCGTGCCCTGCTTTGCTACGACATAGTCGTGGAAGCGCTTTTGGGAAGCCTGGAGCAGAGATGCATAGGAAGGTTCTGCCCAGAAGTCCTTCACGATAGCCATCGAATCCAGGAAGGTCTGCGCATAGGGCTGGCTCGTGGCGAAGCTCGGGTCCTCGACCACCGAGCGCAGCGCGGAGTAACCGCCAAGTGCCCACCACTTTTTCTGGATTTCAGGCTGCGCGAACCACTTGATGTAATCCAGCGCTTCCTTCTGCTTGTCGGACGCCGCGACGACCGAGATGCCCTGGCCGCCGAGCTGGGCGAACTGCACACCGGTCGGGCCGGCGGGATTTGGGAAATAACCGGACTTGTCGCCGCCGACATTGGCGTCGGCATGGATGCCGGGCCAGGTGAAGGCGAAGTTCATCTGCAGGGCGACCTGGCCGGACTTGTAGGCGTCGATGTCCTCCGACATGTAGGCGTCGGAATGGCCGGGAGGCGTGCAGCAATCGTAGAGCGCCTTGTAGAATTCCAGGCCCTTGACCGCATCCGCCGAGTTGACGAAACCGTCGAGCTCATAGGCCTTCTTCGGATTTCCGTACTCGAAACCGTAGCTATAGAGCACGTCCATCACGCCCATGGTGATGCCTTCAGAGCCGCGCTCCGTATAGATCGCAGCGCCATAGACGGTCTTGCCGTCGATCTGGCGCTTCTGGAAGAATTCGGCGATGTCCTTGAGCTCGGCGAAGGTCTTCGGCACCGCGAGATCGCGGCCGTACTTCTGCTTGAACTCCGCCTGGAGTTCGGGACGCGAGAACCAGTCCTTGCGATAGGTCCAGCCGACCACGTCGCCGAACGCCGGCAGCGCCCAGTAGTTCGGCGAATTCTTCGGCCATTCCGCGTAACCGATGACGGTTGCCGGAATGAAGTCGTCCATCTTGATTCCTTCCTTGTCGAAGAAATCATTGAGCTTGATGTATTGGCCATTTTCGGCGGCGCCGCCGATCCACTGGCTGTCGCCGATCATCAGATCGCAGAGCTTGCCGCCGGAATTCAGCTCGTTCAGCATCCGGTCGGCGAAGTTCGGCCACGGCACGAACTCGAACTTCATCGTGTTGCCGCTCTTGGCTTCGAAGTCCTTGCTGAGTTCGACGAGCGCGTTGGCCGGATCCCAAGCGGCCCAGCAAAGGGTCAGCTCCGCTGCGGAAGCGTGCGTACCGGACGCACCCGCAATGGCAAAATACGCTCCGACCATGACTGTGGAGCTCAACAGAATCTTCTTCATCATCGGGTTCCTCCCCCTTGTACCTTCTGACCTCCATCAGAAGGAAGCGCCCTGACCGGGCGGTGGCGTACCTAAATCCTCTTGGCACGAGCGGCGGGCGCGGCCGCATTCAGGGCCTGCGTTCTTCGCTGAAGGATTCATAACTGAGGTGCGCACCTCAGTGCAAGCGATTTTTGAGGTGCGCACATCAATTCTTGATTTCGCGGCGATTTTGGTGGAGTAGATTGGGGACGATACACACTGGGAGTTCCGCATGCGGCCAACAGCCAAGGATCTTGCTGAGGCAGCGGGGTTGAGCCTCGCAACCGTCGACCGCGTGCTGAACGACAGGCCGAATGTCAGCCCGAAGGCTGTCCGCAGCGTCAACGAAGCCATTGAGCGTATTGGGTTTATTCGAAACCCGGCGGCCGTTAGCCTGGCCCGCAACAAGAGCTATCGGTTCCGGTTCGTGCTGCCGACGAGCGGCGACCTCTATCTGGCGGAACTCATCCACCGTGTCGAGGAGGCGCGTGTGTCGATGAAGGGCGACCTCGTCGACCTCGACGTCGTCCAGATCCCGATCGACGACCCGCACAAGGTCGCAAAATATCTCGCCGACATCGACGAGAACGAATTCGACGGGATCGCGATGATGGCGCCGGAATCGCCGCAGGTCCGCGATGCGATCGGCCGCCTGATCGAACGCGGCGTCAAGTTCGTGCAGTTCCTGTCCGGGCAGGAAAAGCTCCCCACCGCAGATTTCGTCGGCGTCGACAACTATGCCGCCGGCGCGACCGCGGCCAAGATCATCGGTCGGTTTGTCGGCCAGAGGGCCGGAAAAGTCCTGATCGTGGCCGAGACGATGCAGTCGCTCGACAGCATCCAGCGCCGCTTCGGCTTCGACGATGTCGTCAACTCACAGTTCCCGCACCTGCAGTGTCTGCCCTCGGTCGAGACCCACGGCGACGAGCGTAGGGCCACCCAGATTCTCCAGAGAGTTCTGGAAAATAATCAAGAGGTTGCGGCGATCTACGTGCTGAGTTCCGAGGCGAGGATTCCACTCGAGGGAGCCGCGTCCCTCACCGATCTGCAGGAGATCACGGTGGTCGTCCACGAGCGCACCCCCTTCAGTGAACGCGGCCTGCGCGACGCCAGCATCGACGCCGTCATCGCCCAGGATCCGGGCCACGCGGTGCGCAGCGCCATCCGCATCATGCGCGCGCGGACCGATTTTCGCGAACCGCACGCCGCTCAGGACAAGATCAGGATAGAGGTCCTCCTCAAGGAAAACCTTTAAGCCACCGCGTGGCGCATACATCTTTGACGTGCGCACCCCAAGCGATCGGGCGCAACGCCAGATCGCGATAGCGCCGCCGCCGCGCGCGCATTCCCTACGCAGTCGACGACAACCCTCGCTCGACGCGATCGAAGACAGGACGAGACTGCTAAAGAATGTAGGTGGACGCTGTGATCAGGCGCGCGCTTTGGCGCGCACCGTCTCCGGCTGCGCGGGCGGTTGCCGGCTGGCGCTGCCGCCATAATTCACCAGCATCTGCATGGCTTTCTCTATGCCCGCGGGACTGTTCGGGTCGGTGTCGTTGGCGCGACACCATTCCTCGTGCTGCTGTTTGATGACGTCCATGTCGGCGGTAGAGAATGTGCCGGGCATCGTCGCCCTCCCTTTAATAATCACACCAAAGAGAAAACTATCACAACGGCGGAAAGAGGCTCCCCGCACAACTGGGGGGTTTGCGCCCTCGAACAGCAAATTCCTTTGCACAGGTGCCTGCGACGCAGAGCCATGACTGGCACCGGAACGTTGCGCGCCGAGGCAAACTTGACACGATCGGCGGCATCGCGTCAGCATGAGCCTACTCAGAGCCACGACCTGGGGAGGCTCGCAGCTCGGCGGACGTCCGAGCAAACGCGTTCCGGCCCAGTCGCGACAAAGGGAGGGAAAAGATGGGTTATGATTGGAGCGGCTCACGCGAACGGCGAATGAAGGTTGCACGCTTCAGTGCGGCGCTGACACTGGCCGCAATGTTCGTAACCGTGGCGGCGCAGGTCGTGACGAGAGCAATCTGAGCCCGACCTCTTCGTTATGATGAGGACGAAGACGCCCTCATCCGGGCGTCGACCTCCCGCGCCACACCATGGGGTGCCGGAAGAACCGAACCCCGGCTCCCATGGACAGCAAAAGGCAAGTCTCGGCCGCCAGCGGCCACCTCTCCGGATATGTCCGAGCACGCTCGACAGCGAACGGGAGATCTTGGCGGCGCGAGCATGAAGGGCAAATGACGACGACCATCAAATCCAGCGAGACACAGCCCGAGCGTCTCAAGATCGGCTTCGTTCTGGCGCGGTCCTTCACCCTTTCGGCATTCGCGCTGTTCATCGACACGCTGCGGCTTGCGAGCGACGAGCTCGACAAGTCCGGCCGCATCCGCGCGGACTGGCAGGTCCTGGGCAACACGCGGCACCTCATCGCCTCCAGCTGCGGCGTGCAGGTGGCGCCGACATCCGACCTCGTCGACCCTGCCGGGTTCAACTACATCGTCGTGGTCGGCGGCCTGCTCAACAGCAAGCAGCCGATCGACGACGACACGATCCGCTTTCTCCAGAAGGCGGCGGCGCGCAGGGTGCCTCTGATCGGCCTCTGCACCGGGACCTTCGTGCTTGCCGAAGCGGGCCTGATGACCGGGCACACCGTCTGCGTGAGCTGGCTTCATTATCAGGCGTTCCGCGAACGTTTCCCCGATCTCAAGGTTCGCTCGGACCGCCTCTTCAATCTCGACCGCACCCGCGGGTCCTGCGCGGGTGGCAGCAGTGCCGCCGACATGGCAGCCCATATCGTGCGCCTGCACATCAGCAAGGAAGCGGAGCGGAATGCGCTGGAGGTGCTGCAGATCGACAAGGCGCGCTCGCATCTTCATGTCCAGCCGAGAAAGCCGCTGGCGATCGAGAGCAACGACCCGCGCCTGAACGCCGCCCTCATCATCATGGAGCAGCATACGGACAACACGCTGTCGATCCCGGAACTGGCCGCATCCGTCGGCCTGTCCCGACGGCAGCTCGAACGCCTGTTCATGGACAAGGCGAAGATGTCGCCGGCGCTGGTCTATCGGAAGTTTCGGCTGGAACGCGCCAAGCATCTGCTGACGCAGACGAAGGCGCCGCTGATCGACATCGCGCTCGAAGTCGGCTTCGAGAACGCCGGCCACTTCTCGCGGATTTTTGCGAAGACCTACGGTCAATCACCGAGCAAGTTCAGAGCCACGCTTTCGGCGTGACCCGTCCCAGGCGGCCCGGCCAATGGCACACAGGCCATAGCCGCCGCCGTCGGCTCGTCGGTATCCTCAGGCCTGACCGCTACCCGCTGTCGCGGCTTCCTTGACGGCGAGTTTCGCCATGGCGAGCGCTGCCTCCCGCGTCGCTGCCGCCGCGATGAAACGGCCGTTGTGGCAGAACCGCGCGCCGGCCACGCCGCAAGCCGCCTCCAGTTCGCCGTTCGTCAGGCCGGCCCAGGCAGCCGGGAGATCGGCGCGCAGCTCGAACCCTTCGTCGGCCTTGCGAATGCCCGTCAGGCACCAGTCGTTCTCGCGCGGATGAACGACGAACAGCAGGTGGTCGGCGCCAGCCTTCACGATCGCCGGGCGGAAAGGCATGCCCCGCGGCAGTTCGAGCACGCGGCTCTCACCGGCAAGGGCGATCTGCGCAAGCACGAGCGCCTCGGCCCGAAGCTTTGCGGCGCGCTGCGACACGCCAGCCTCGACGAAGGCGCGCGCGATCGAGAGGGCCTGATGGAAGCTGCGATCCTCGACCTCCTGGCCGCCTTCGTCGAAGACAGGCTTCAAGGTCTCCAGCAGCGCCGACAGCGTCAGCCCCGCCAAAGGCCCGGCAACGGAAGGATCGAGCGCGCCGTTGTCGACCAGATCGATCGGCAGCACGAACCGCGCATCGAAGGCGGCATGAACCGCCTCTACATGGGCCTCGGGAACGCCGAACGCAGCCAGATAGGCGCGGCCGTAATGCTTCCAGATCAGGCCGAACGAACTGTAGGGCTGGCCATCCTCTCGCATCGGCGCCCCGCGCTGATGGTGGTCGAACAGCCCAGCCTCGGCATCATACTGGCCGCCGACATCGTAGATGATACGGTCCGTCCCCGGCTTCAGCCATTCCGGCGCCCGGGTGCGAACGAGGCGAGCCTCGGGGAAAAGCCGCGTAAGAATGACGCTGGAAAGTAGTTCGTCGGCGTGGAAACCACCGGAATGGGTAACGAGAAAGTCTGGGATCATTCCGAATGGCCTTATGGTTCGTGACGCGTGTGTGCGGCACGACATAGCCATTGCCTGCGGTGACCTCAACCCGTCATCGCGCCTTCGTCGCAGTGTTCTGTTCTCAACGCTCCCAAATCCGGCGCGAGATGTCGCGCCGCTTCTGACATTGCCCCACATGTTCACGACCCGACGACATCACCGCCGTCAGATCCGCGACCTTAGCAGCCAACTCCCTCCCCGCCGACCGACCAGCGGAGCCGTTGCAACCACCTTTCTCAGCCACATTGCCCTAACGCGCCATTTCGAAGATCGCCTCGCCGGAAATCGGGTCCGTGACCCCGAGATCCTGACCGAGTTCCAGGAGCGTATCGCGGAACGTGTCGAGGTTCGCCTTCATCATGGGACGTGCCGCAGCGATCGCCTCAAGACTTTCCCATTCGGCAATTGAGAAATACGATCCATCCGCAGCCTTGCTGAGCGCCATCTTCCGCAAACCTTCAAAGTCGCGAAGAGCGCTGCGGAAAAGGTGCTCGAACCGTTCCTCTTGACCGGGTCTCACGCGGAAACGGACACAATTGTAAGCCGTCATCCTAACCTCCCTATGGGACGCAACTTCTACAGGATGGATCCGATACGGTTCACTCGCAAGAGGCAGGCAAAGTGCGGTTGCAGCCTTGGATCGCCAGCAAGCCTGAGAGCCATTCGACCTGAGCTTTGACAAGTCTCCCGGGCCTCGCGGTCAAGCTTGCGTCAAGGACGCTGCGACCATGCGTTGCGGGCAATATCGCTGCGGTGACAGGCGTCTCCCGGCCGCTCCGAAGATGGCGCGCAGAAATCTCCTTTTCGCCCTTGACCTTCCCATCGTTGGAAGCCCCATGTTGCGACAAAAGACAGAGAAAGGAGCACGATCATGGGATCTGTGACCCCCATTAGAACGAACGATCTCGAAGCGATGTCCGCCGCGGCATTAAGCGCCAGCATTCCCGTCGAGGGCATGACCTGCGCATCCTGCGTGGCGCGCGTCGAGAAGGCGATTCGCGCCGTGCCTGGTGTCACCGAAGCCTCGGTCAACCTCGCAACCGAACGCGCCGACGTCCGCTTCGATGCCAGCACCAAGTCCGCCGATATCGTCAAGGCGATCGAGAATGCCGGATATGGTGCGGCCGAAGACACGATCGAGCTCGCCATCGAAGGCATGACCTGCGCCTCCTGCGTCGCGCGCATCGAAAAGGCGCTGAAGACCGTGCCGGGTGTCACCGAGGCCAACGTCAACCTGGCGACGGAGCGCGCGTCGGTGCGCGTAACCAGGGGTATCGCCACGGCCGCCGCACTCGAAGAAGCGGTCCGCGTTGCCGGCTATGCCGCCAAGCGCATCACCGGCGACGAAAGCGTCGACCGCGAAGGCGAGAAGCGCGAACAGGAGACCCGCAAGCTTGCGCGCTCGCTGCTGATTGCCGGCGTGCTGACGCTGCCGATCTTCGTGCTTGAAATGGGCTCGCACTTCATCCCGGCCGTGCACGAATTCGTCATGAACAATATCGGCATGCAGGAAAGCTGGTATCTGCAGTTCGTGCTGACGACGCTGGTGCTCTTCGGCCCGGGCCTGCGCTTCTACCAGAAGGGCGTTCCCGCCCTCTTCCGCCTGGCGCCCGATATGAACTCGCTGGTCGCGATCGGCACGTCCGCCGCCTGGATCTATTCGGTCGTCGCAACCTTCGCGCCCGACCTTCTGCCTGATGGTACGGCCAACGTCTATTACGAAGCCGCTGCCGTCATCGTCACGCTGATCCTGCTCGGCCGGTTCCTGGAGGCGCGCGCCAAGGGCCGGACCTCCGAGGCGATCAAGCACCTGATGGGCCTGCAGGCAAAGACCGCCCGCGTCATCCGCAACGGCGAGACGATCGAGGTTCCGCTGTCCGACGTGCAGACCGGCGACACCGTCGTCGTGCGTCCGGGCGACCGGGTTCCGGTCGATGGCAGCGTCCTCGACGGTAATTCCTATGTCGACGAATCGATGATCACCGGCGAACCGGTTCCGGTCGAAAAGATCGCCGGCAGCGAGGTGGTCGGCGGCACGATCAACAAGACCGGCTCCTTCACCTTCCGCGCCACCAAGGTCGGCGCCGATACGGTGCTGGCGCAGATTATCAAGATGGTCGAGCAGGCCCAGGGCGCCAAGCTGCCGATCCAGTCGCTGGTCGACCGTGTCACCGCCTGGTTCGTGCCGGCCGTCATCGCGATTGCGCTTGTGACCTTCGGCATCTGGCTTGTCTTCGGTCCCGATCCGGCGCTCACCTTCGCGCTCGTCAACGGCGTCGCCGTGCTGATCATCGCCTGCCCCTGCGCCATGGGTCTTGCCACGCCGACCTCGATCATGGTTGGCACCGGCCGCGCCGCCGAAATGGGCGTGCTCTTCCGCAAGGGCGAGGCGCTGCAGACGCTGCGCAACGCCGCCGTCATCGCCGTCGACAAGACCGGAACGCTGACCAAGGGCCGGCCGGAACTGACCGACCTCGAAACCGCCGAAGGCTTCGACCATGACACGGTGCTGAGGCTGGTCGCCGCCGTCGAAACCCGCTCCGAGCACCCGATCGCCGAAGCGATCGTCGAGGCGGCCAAGGCAAAGGGTCTTGGTATCGCTGAACCGGCCAGGTTCGAGGCGATCCCCGGGTTCGGCGCCAGCGCCGAGGTCTCGGGCCGCTCCGTCCATGTGGGTGCCGACCGGCTGATGACGCAATTGAAGCTCGACGTGTCCGCCTTCGCCGACCAGGCGGCCCGCCTCGGCTCGGAAGGCAAGAGCCCGCTCTATGCGGCGATCGACGGCAAGCTTGCGGCGATCATCGCGGTTGCCGACCCGATCAAGGAGACGACGCCGCAGGCGATCCGCATGCTGCACGATCTCGGCCTCAAGGTCGCGATGATCACCGGCGACAATCGTCGCACCGCCGAGGCGATCGCCGCCAAGCTCGGCATCGACGAGGTCATCGCCGAAGTGCTGCCGGACGGTAAGGTCGCGGCCCTCAAGAAGCTGAAGCAAGGCGGGCGCGCGGTCGCCTTCGTCGGCGACGGCATCAACGATGCGCCGGCGCTCGCCGAAGCCGATGTCGGCCTCGCGATCGGCACCGGTACGGACGTTGCCATCGAAAGCGCCGACGTGGTGCTGATGTCGGGTGATCTCTTGGGTGTGCCGAATGCGATCGCACTGTCGAAGGCGACGATCCGCAACATCAAGGAGAACCTGTTCTGGGCCTTTGCCTATAACGCGGTACTGATCCCGGTTGCCGCCGGCGCGCTCTACCCGGTCTACGGCCTCCTGCTGTCGCCGATCTTCGCGGCCGGCGCCATGGCGCTGTCGAGCGTCTTCGTGCTCGGCAATGCGCTCCGGCTTCGGGCCTTTCGCCCGGTTGCCGCAGCACAGGCGGCCTAGGTTCGATCGTCTCCCCGGCTCTCGCCAGCATGGCGGAAGCCGGGGAGAGCCCTTATATTCTCAAGGGATTGGCCGCACGGCGGTAACAAGGATGACATCATGAATATCGGCGAAGCTTCCCGCGCCTCCGGCGTCTCGACGAAAATGATCCGCTATTACGAGACGATCGGCCTCATCCCGCAGGCCGACCGCAGCGAAGCCGGCTATCGCAACTATGGCGACAACGACGTCCATACGCTGCGCTTCATTCGGCGCTCGCGCGATCTCGGTTTCACCGTCGAGCAGATGGCCGACCTTTTGGCGCTCTGGCGCGACCGCGAGCGCGCCAGCGGCGAGGTCAAGAAGATCGCGCTCGAACATGTCGAGATCCTGGAGCGCAAGGCCGAGGAATTGAAGGCGATGAGCCGGACGCTCAAGCATCTCGCCGCCCATTGTCATGGCGACGGGCGCCCGGACTGCCCCATTCTCGAGGATCTCGCCGACGCCACGAACGCGCCGACGAAGGCAACCGAGCCCGCCCGCTTCGGTACGGCCGGCATCGATCCGGTCCGCAACCGACGGCACGGGTGACGACGCGTGTGCAGCCCCGGAGGCCTCACGCATTCGTGACGGCGCCAGGCGCAAGCAGCATTGACAGGAATCAAAGGCGTTTCTACGGATCGATCATGGAGAAGGTGCGAACCACATATCTGCGTTTGCTGATAGTGCTCAAGCTGGCGATCGCTTTGTCGCTGGCCGTGCTGCCCTTTTCCACCGCGTCCGGCATGATGCATGCGGCCGCGCACGGCTCGATGCAGATCGAGGCAGCCGCCAATCCGATGCAAGCTGCGACCGAGCATTGCCCGAGCCTCGACAAGGGCAAGGTGAAGCCGGCACAGGAAAACGGCAACGCGGACAAGAAGGATTGCTGCAAGACCTTCTGCGCCGCCGTCGCGGTGCTTGGCGATGTCGACGGCAGCCATCCGGCTTTCCCACGCTCGGTCCGCAACTTCGGCCCGCACCCGCAGCTCACCCCCGGTGAGCTCGACGGTCTTCATCGCCCCCCAAGAGCCTGATTTCGTGAACCTGTGACCGCTGCCGCGGGCTTCTTTGGTCCTTGCCGACTAAAGGATCTGTGGCGGTGCGAAGCGCTGCCGTGGCTTCCGCGTGTCCGATGAGACGCTCGCCCCACCTCTAGCGCGGTCCGCGACAAGGCCCGCCCGGTTTCATCCGGTCGACCGCCGACCTCTGCCATTCACATTTCAGGTTTGACCATGAAACGTTTGTTTTCCATGGCGCTCCTGCCCATGATCCTGGGCGGATGCGCTGCCACATTGCCTGCCGAGGTCTCAAGCCTTGGCGATCCCGCCAACAGCACGAGCGGCATTCGAAGCACGCAGTATCGCAGCCCCATTTCGGGCTACACCCACCGCGAACCGACCGGCCCCAAGGCCTGGGGACCGCTCAACGACGCGCAATCGACCGCCAAGGGAGACGCGTCATGAGGCTTCGCAAACTCAACCTCGCAGCAGCCATCGGCCTGCCTCTCGTGCTCGCCGGCTGCGTGACCGAATACTCGGCCAAGGACGCGGGCTTCACCACCGTGGATGCCAAGGTCTCGACGGCCGCGACCAAGAAGAGCGTCTGGATCCAGAACCGCGAACAGGCCGACAAGGTCAACGCCGAGGTCAAGGCGCTGCTGAAGCGCAAGACCATCGACGCCGATACGGCCGTTCAGATCGCCCTTCTCAACAACAAGGGCCTGCAGGCGGCCTATGCCGATCTCGGCGATGCGTCGGCGGATGCCTGGCAGGCGACCTTGTTCCTCAACCCCACCGTCTCGATCGGCACGACCGGGATCGGCACGCCGGAACTGCAGGCCTATAAGGCGATCGAGGGGCTCGTCACGACCAACATCCTGGCGCTCCTGACCCGCGACAAGACGATCGCCATTGCCGATGCGCGTTTCCGCCAGGCGCAGCTCAACGCGGCGCTCAGCACACTGCAGCTGGCGGCCGAAACCCGCCGCGCCTGGATCGAAGCGGTTGCCGCTTGGGAAACCGTCGCGCAGTTGAACCAGGCGCAGGCGGCGGCAGACGCCTCCTCGGAGCTCGCCGCAAAACTTGGCGAAACCGGCGCCATGGGCAAGGGCAACCAGGCGCGCGAGCACGTCTTCAACGCCGAACTCGCCGGCCAGACGGCCGAAGCCCGGCTTGCGGCGCGTCTTGCCAAGGAGAACTTGACGCGCCTGATGGGTCTCTGGGGTTCCGACGTCGATTACCAGGTACCCAACCGCCTGCCGAACCTGCCGAAGACGCTGGCGCGCAAGGACAGCATCGAGGCGGAAGCACTGAAGCGCCGCGTCGACCTGCAGATCGCCCGCCTCGATCTCGAGGCGGTGGCCAAGTCCTACAAGCTCACCGAGGCGACCCGCTATGTCACCGACCTCGAGCTCATCGCCGGAGCGGAAGCGGAACGGGAGAAGGAGGACGACGGCACCAAGGTCGAGACAACAGGCCAGTTCGAGCTCGAATTCGTGATCCCGATCTTCGACAGCGGCAGCGCGCGCATGCGCAAGTCCGAGCTTGCCCATATGCGCTCGGCGAACCTTTTGGCGGAAAAGGCGGTCAACATCCGCTCGGAAGCGCGATCGGCCTATGAGGCCTACCGCTCGCGCTACGACATCGCCCGGCACTACCGCAACAACGTCGTGCCGCTGCGCAACAAGATCGAGGAAGAAGCGACCCTCAGCTACAACGGCATGATCACCAGCACCTTCGAGCTGCTTGCCGACGTCAGGGCCAAGGTCAATTCGACCGTGCTCTCCGTCAACGCGAAGCGCGATTTCTGGCTGGCCGATGCCGACCTGATGACCGCCATCCACGGCGGCGGATCAGGTGGCGCGGCTGGAGGGGCGGCAGCACCCGCGGCAGCGGAAGCCGGCGGCGCCGGGCACTAGGGCGGGTTGAGGAAAAATGTGTGCGGTTTTCCGTACGCATCCCGCCTAATTCAAAAAGGATCAGATCATGTTCAACAGAAGAAACTTCCTCGGCGCCGGTGCTGCTCTCGTTTCGACCGCCGCCTGGGCGCAAACCTCCAACTCCGGGCTGCCCGAAGCGGCAAGCATGGACAATGCCACGACCCAGAAGCCGCTCGCGCCGACGAGCGGACCGGACTACAACCCGGTCGTCACCCTCAACGGCTGGACGCTGCCGCACCGGGTGAACAACGGCGTCAAGGAGTTCCACCTTGTCGCCGAGCCGGTCGAACGCGAGATGGCCGACGGCATGACCGCCTATCTCTGGGGCTACAACGGCCAGTCGCCGGGCCCGACGATCGAGGCGGTCGAGGGCGATCGCGTCAGGATTTTCGTCACCAACAAGCTGCCGGAGCACACCACCATCCATTGGCACGGCATGATCCTGCCCTCGGGCATGGACGGTGTCGGCGGCTTGTCGCAGCCGCATATCCCCGCCGGCAAGACCTATGTCTACGAGTTCGACCTCGTGAAGTCCGGCACCTTCATGTACCACCCCCATGCCGACGAGATGGTGCAGATGGCCATGGGCATGATGGGGTTCTTCGTGGTGCATCCGAAGGATCCGAACTTCATGCGCGTCGACCGCGACTTCGTGTTCCTGCTCAATGCCTATGACATCGATCCCGGCACCTATGTGCCGCGCATCATGGAAATGACCGACTTCAACATGTGGTGCTGGAACAGCCGGATCTTTCCGGACATCGACCCGCTGGTCGTATCCAAGAACGACCGGGTGCGGGTCAGGGTCGGCAACCTCACCATGACCAACCATCCGATCCACATGCATGGTTACGACTTCGAGGTCACCTGCACCGACGGCGGCTGGGTCAGGCCGGAGGCACGCTGGCCGGAAGTGTCGATCGACATCCCCGTCGGCGCCATGCGCGCCTACGAGTTCGACGCGAAGTACGAGGGCGACTGGGCGATCCATTGCCACAAGTCGCACCACACGATGAACGCCATGGGTCACGATATCCCGACCTTCATCGGCGCCGACAAGAAATCGGTCGCGGAAAAGATCCGCAAGGTGAAGCCCGACTACATGCCCATGGGTACGGCCGGCATGGCCGACATGGGCGAAATGGAAATGCCGCTCCCCGACAACACGATCCCGATGATGACCGGCTGGGGTCCGCACGGCGCGTTGGAGATGGGCGGCATGTTCTCGGTGGTGAAGGTGCGCGAAGGCATCTCCGCCGGCGATTACAGCGATCCTGGCTGGTACGAAAACCCGCCGGGAACACAGGCCTGGGAATGGACCGGTGCGTTGCCGGAACCGACGCGGGCCAAGGATGCCAAGACCGTGCTCACGCCCAAACCGTGAGAGGGCGGCCGACTGCAATGAACTCTTTCAAATCCATCAGGAACATTACGATGAAGAAATCAGCATTCGCTCTGGCGCTCGTTGTCGCCTCCGCCCTGTCCTCCCAGGCCCTCGCCAGCGGCAGCCACGCCGGTGGCCACGACAAGGTGTCGATCGGCGAGCCCGGCGACAGCAAGAAGTCGACGCAGACGATCCGCGTCACCATGAAGGAAACCGACGACGGCAAGATGATCTTCACGCCCTCGACCATCAAGGTTCGCCAGGGCCAGACGGTCCATTTCGCGATCAAGAACGCCGGCGAACTCGCGCATGAATTCGTGCTCGACGACAAGGCGACGATCCAGGAACACAAGATCACCATGGAGAAGTTCCCGGACATGGAGCACGACGACCCGAACGCCATCCGGCTCGAGCCCGGCAAGTCCGGAGACATCTACTGGACCTTCACCAATGACGGCACCTTCGAATTCGCCTGCCTGGTGCCGGGCCACTACGACGCCGGCATGCACGGCCCGCTCGACGTCGTGAAGAAGTAACCCGAGAAAACAGGAAAGGATGAAACCATGAAAACCGTAGGTACCCTCTTTGCAGCGCTCGCGCTCACCGTTTCCGCCACCTTCGCTCTGCCCGCTTATGCGGCGGAGTTCACCAAGGGCGTGGTCAAGAAGATCGACACCAAGGCCAAGAAGGTGACGATCGACCATGAGGATCTGAAGAACCTCGACATGCCGGCCATGACCATGGTGTTCCGCGCCGACGACGCGGTGCTTGCCAAACTCAAGGAAGGTGCTGCGATCGAATTCGTGGCCGATCGGGTCAACGGCAAGCTCACGGTGACCGAGGTCAAGTAAACTGCGGCAAACCGCCCGGGTCGACTTTGCGCGGCCCGGGCGTCACAATCCTTAAAATCAGGAAGAAACGGAAAGGAGTGTTCGATGAACGTGTTACGCAGGCATTTCGTTGCAGGCACGATTGCGGGCATCACCCTCTTGGCAACAGGCGCAGTCGCGGCAACCGGAACCATGGCGGTCTACAAGGATCCGCAATGCGGTTGCTGCGAACTATGGGCGGACGCGATGGAAGCGGCCGGCTACAAGGTCGAGGTGCGCGACGAGGCCGACATGTCGGCGATCAAGACGCGCTTTGCGGTTCCCGCCGACATGGAAGGCTGCCATACCGCCGTCATCGACGGCTATGTCATCGAGGGGCATGTGCCGCTCGAAGCGGTCAGGAAGCTGCTCTCGGAAAAGCCTGATGTCGCAGGCATCGCGGTTCCCGGCATGCCCTCGGGCTCGCTCGGCATGGGCAACGATCCGCAAGCCTCCTACGATGTCTACACGATCGCCAAGGCAGGCGGCGCGAAATCGACGGTCTATTATCAGGTCCGGCCGGCGAACTAAGAGCCGATCCCAGCCGTTCAACGCCCTCTGGGCGGTCTTGCACGAGACAGTTCGGGCGCCGCCGCGATCGCGGCGGTGCCCGAACTTTGACGTCGCCTCGCCAATTGACATGCCCTAGGCTGCCGTGCCGGCGGCGCCCAAGTCCTGTGGCTCTCCGATCTCGATTGCATGCCCGTCCGGGTCGTAGAATCGAAAGACGCGCTGGCCCCACGCCTGCAGCTCGATCGGATGGATCAACTCCACATGCGGTGCGATGCGCGCGAAGGCTGCGTCTACATCGTCATCCTCGAAGTACAGGAGCACGTTTTTCCGCCCATAGGGTTCGCCCGGAGACAGGTCCTGCCGCCAGATCGTCCGCTCGAGCGCGCGTCCTTCGTGGATGGCAAAGCCGCCCTCGAAAAGCACGAAGTCGCCGAAGTCCTCGCGGATCGTCAGACCAAGTACTGTCTCGTAAAAGATCCGAGATCGGTCGATGTCGCCGACAAAGGGGATCGGATTGATGAAGCGCATGAATTGCCTCGCTGCCGCAACGCCGGGTCGAGGCTAGCGCGCTGCGGTCGCAGGAGGCAAAGGAATTTGTTCGGGCAAGAGCGCTGGCACGTTCGGGCGACTGGGTGGCAGCCGTCGCTCGATCAAGCCCCTCGCCAGCTGGCGTCCTCGTTGCGGGTCAGCAGCGGCGTCCGGAACACCTCGACGACACGCTCCGGCCAATGCGGCGCGCGGTCGGCGAGCGGCTGGCGCCAGCGCTCGGTCTGCAGCATGGCGGCACCGATCGCGACCGGCTCGATGCCGCAGGTCTCCATCAGCGTCAGCCCGGCAAGGATAGACGTACCGCTGGAAATTACGTCGTCGATCAGCGCCACCCGTTTTCCTTCAAGCAACGGCAGCATGCGCGGATCGACATAGAGCCGCTTCTTCTGGTCGGGCGTCGTGATCGAGGAAAGTGGGACGGAGAGATCGTCGACATACCAGAATTTTCTCGAGGTCCCGAGCGGCACGTAGCGGCTGTGGCCGAGCTTGCGGGCGACGGCCGAGGCGAGCGTGAGGCCGAGCGTCGGCAGGCCGGCGACGACTTCAGGCTCATAGGGCGCGAGCTTGGCGGCCAGTTCCGTTGCCAGCGCATCCTCGACGGCAAAGCTCGCCTGATTGACGATCATGGAGGCCAGCGCGTGCTTGCCGTCGGAAAGCGGGCGGATCGGCAACAGGATCTGCCTGCCATCGCCGAGAGACGCCGGGAAGAAATCGCGATAACCTGCCTGAATGTCGAAGCTTTTCGGCGGGTAGATTTCCTGCCAGAAGTCGTGGGGCTGCATCGGTCCGGTCCTCGTCTGCGCGCTTTCGCCCGAAATGAAAGGCGATCAAAAAGGCCGGCTTGCTGTTCTGGTTCCGGCCGTTTTCGTCTATACCGTTTGCGACTTCGATCAAACCGAAAGGGCGCCGCGGCTGAAGCAAAGCACGCGGAATTCACAAGCCCCTTCGCGCAATGAACATGGGAATGCCAGCCGATGCGCCTGCCAGACGGAATAGCCGACGACCTCACCTTCCTCACCGACTTCCGTCGCGATCTGCACGCCCATCCTGAACTCGGCTTCGAGGAGGTCCGCACCAGCGACCTCGTTGCCAAGTGGCTTGAGGATGCGGGTCTAAAGGTCCATCGTGGCCTAGGAAAAACCGGCGTCGTCGGTACGCTGCAGGTCGGCAACGGCACCCGCTCGATCGGCCTTCGCGCCGATATGGATGCGCTCGCCATGCCGGAGATCGCCGACCGTCCCTACAAATCCCGCGAGGCCGGCAAGATGCATGCCTGTGGTCATGACGGCCACACGACAATGCTGCTCGGCGCTGCCCGCCATTTGGCGAAGACCCGCAATTTCTCCGGCACCGTACATTTCATCTTCCAGCCGGCCGAGGAAGGCCGCGGCGGCGCCAAGCGCATGGTCGAAGACGAGCTGTTTAAGCTCTTCCCCTGCGACGCCGTTTATGGCCTGCACAACATGCCCGGTCTCGATCCGGACGAAATGGCCGTCGTGGCCGGCCCGCAGCTCGCCTCATCCGATAGCTGGCGTGTCACCTTCCGCGGCGTCGGCACCCATGGGGCCAAGCCGCATCTCGGCCGCGATCCGGTAACGGCATCAGGCACCTTCCTTGCCTCGCTGCAGTCGATCGTCGGCCGCGTCGTCGACCCCTTGCAGCCGGCCGTCGTCAGCGCCTGCTCCGTGCGCGCCGGCGACCCGAAGGCGCTCAACGTCATCCCCGATATCGTCGAGATTGGCGGCACCGCCCGCGCCTATACGCCCGAAGTGCGCGACCAGCTCGAAACAGAGATCGGCCGTCTCGCGCGCGGTACGGCAGAGATGTACGGGATTTCCGTCGATTACGAATTCGAGCGCCGCATTCCGCCCGTCGTCAACGACGCCGATGCCACGGCCCGGGCGTTGAAAGCCGCTCGCGCCGTCTTTGGCGACAAGACCCGCACGGCGTTTCCGCCGTCGACCGCCGGCGACGATTTCGCCTTCTTCGGGCTGGAGGCGCCCGGCTGCTACGTCTGGCTCGGCAACGGCCCCGCCGTCGACGGCGCGCTGCATCACAACACCGCCTATGATTTCAACGACGAAGCGATCGGTCCGGGCGCCGCCTTCTGGTCGACCCTGGTGGAGCAGGAACTGGCACAGGCGGAGTAACGCGTGCACCGCGAAGATGCTCGCGGGAACCCGTGTTCTCAAGGATTTAGAGCCAGCGCTTAAAGAGCGAGGCTGCCCGCCTCGACGGAAGTGACTTCGGACTTCAACGGCCGCCCAGGCAGGGCGGCCGTTGAATGTCAGGCTTCAAGGATCTCGAGGATCGGGCTTTCCATGACCGTGCCCGTCGCCACGTCGGCAATGCCGCGATCGGTTTGGTGCGGGCCGGCATTGCAGGCAAGCGTCGCGCCGAAGCAGGCCTTGAAGACCAGGTATGGCGGCTGCCAATCGACGATGCGGCCGACCGCTTCGCGGAGTGCTGCAAAGCTGTCCGCCACCTCTTCCAGCGGCGTCTCGGAAACCAGCCCGGCAAGCGGCAACGGCAGGAGCGCGTCAACCTTGCCACCGGACGCGACGGCCATGCCGCCGCCGGCAGCAATCACCGCATTGGCCGCGATCGCCATATCCTGCGCATTGCCGCCGAAGACCGTGAGGTTGTGGCTGTCATGCGAAACCGTGGTCGCAAAGGCGCCGCGCCAGGTGCCCCAGCTCGACAACAGACCAACGCGCGGTCGGCTGTCGGCGCGCCCATGTCGATGCGCGACGGCGATCAGCGTCGTGCCCTCAGGCGGGACGACGAAGCCGCCCTCGACCGTAGCAACGGCTTCGCCCCACTGGGTGAAGCGAGGCCGGTCGATGGTCGCGACGCGGACCTTCGTGCCATCTGCCGGAATACGGAAATCGTTCTCCGACAGCGGCGCGATCTTCATCGTGCCGAGTAGCGCTTGAGAAGCGATACCGCTCAGCGGCTCGATCATCCGTCCGGCATCTGCAATCACTTTGCCATCGACAATGACGGTGCGCGCACGGAAATCAGCAAGATCCCCGAAGAGCACGATATCCGCCCGGCGGCCCGGCGCCACGAGCCCGAGATCGTGGCGGCCGAGGCGCACCGCGCCGTTCAGCGTTGCCGCCCGAAGCGCCCATTCGGCGGGCAGGCCGTAGCGCACCAGTCGACGAACGACGTCGTCGAGGCCGCCGGCATGGGCGAGATCGTCGGGGAAGACGTCGTCAGTGCAGAGCGTTACCGTCTGAGGAAGATGGCCCAGAGCCTTGATCGTCTTGACGAAATCCGGCAGCAGGTGGTCGTGCGAGCCGCGCAGTTCGATCGACAGACCAGCCCGGAGCTTTGCCAAGAGATCGTCGCCCGAGACCAGCTCATGGTCGGAGCTGACGCCAGCCGTCACGAAGGCCTGGAGATCAGAGCCGGCAAGACTGCGCGCATGGCCGTTGACCGGCTTGCCGGCCGCAAGCCCCGCCTGGACGATCCCGGTGATGCGCGCTTCGCCGTCGATGACGCCGCGCATGTTCATCATTTCGGCGATACCGCCGATTTCCGGCCAACTCAGAATGTCGGCAATCACACCAGCGTCGAAATCGGCACCGGCCAATTCAAGGCCGGGTGCCGAGGGCACGCTGGAGGGCGCCAGCAGCACCGTGCGCAGCGGCAGATCGCGACTGGCGTCCGCCGCCCAGCGCACGCCGGCAACGCCGTTGACATTGCCGAACTCATGCGGATCCCAGACGACGGTCGTCACGCCACGCGGCAGCACCGCATTGGCGTAGGTCGCCGGCGTCACCATGGAGCTTTCGACGTGCATGTGCGTGTCGATCAGGCCGGGCGAAACGAAAGCGCCGGTGGCATCAACGACGGTTACTGCGTCACTGCGCGCGCCCGGTTCGTGGACGCTTGCGATCAACGATCCGACGAGGCCGATATCGGCCGGACGAAGCTCTCCGGTCACCACGTCGACGAGCGTGCCGCCCGAAATCAGAACGTCGAACGGCTCGGCACCACGCGCTGCGGCCACTGCCCGGCTGCGGAGCGCCGCATCCATCAAGTCCCGAGGCTGCTCTATGAAACTCACTTCTGCGCTTCCTTCATCAGGGCGCCCAGGATTTGTGCCCGCGTCGTCTCGACATGGGCATCGACAGCATATTCGGCATTGAAGATCGCATGGCTTTCGCGCGTTTCGACGACGGTACGCCCGCGCGTCAGCGTCCCGCCGAGTTCGACATCGATGCGCGCCTTACGAAACGAGATCGCGCCTGGATTGACGAAGGCAACGGCGGCGCAAGGATCATAGATCGCCATGCCGGGCCGGCCACGGCTGGTGCCGATCGAGATGAAGCCGGCAAGCAGATCGGCGATGAGGGCGGCATGGACGCCGCCGGCCGAGCGGATCGGCGCGACGTCATCGGGGTAGGCAAAGACCTTGCGGCAAAGATCGAGATCGACCATGCGCAGCGGCAGGCCATGCGCGATCACGATCGCCAACGCTTCAGGATCGGCAAAGGCGTTGAACTCTGCAGATGCCGTATGGTTGCCGCTGGTGACACCGCCGCCCATCCAGGTGAGATCGGTGATCCGGCTGGCCAGATCCGGACGGGCAAGGCAAAGGGCAGCGAGATTGGTGAGCGGTCCGAGTGCCAGAATGCGCTTCGGCCCCTCCGGCTCCAGCCAGGCGCAAAGGGCGGCAAAGGCGTCGCTTGCCGGCAAGGCGTCAGCCTCCGGCAGCGTCAGGCCGGCGGTCGGCATGCCGGCTTCGCCGAGAATGCGTTCGGCGGTTTCGAGCTTGCCGAGCACCGGAAGGGCACGGCCTTCGTGGATGGGGAAAGCCCAGCCGAAGGCGCGCGCGGCACTGGCTGCATTGCGCTTCACCCGGTCAAGCGGCGTGTTGCCGAAGACGAGCGAAACTCCGTCGATTTCTTCACCGGCATGAAGGACGACAAGCACGGCGGCGATGTCGTCGAACCCCATGTCCGTATCGATCCAGACACCCATTCGACCTTACCCGAACTTCTTGAGGCGCGCGGCCTTCTCGACCGGCAGGTCGAAGGCGATGGCAGAGCCGGTTTCACGGGCTGCAAGCGCTGCGTCCTCTTCCGCCTTGATGGCGCCGAGCGGCGTGTCGAGCAGATACTCGCGCGTGCTGCCGGAGAAAGAGGCTCCGCGCACGGTGCCTTGGAAAGGACCTGAACCAAGGGTCACCATGCGCGGACGCCACGCAAGCCCTGCCGTGTCAGGCGGCAGGGATCCGGAAAGATCGATCGGGCCGTTTTCGGCCTTCAGCTTGCCGCCTTCGACGGCAAAGATGTTTTCGAAACCGACGAAATCGGCGACGAAGCGCGAGATCGGGCGGTTGTAGATATCCTCGGGCGTGCCGATCTGCTCGATCGCGCCGTTCAGCATGACAACGATGCGGTCCGCCAGCGACAGGGCTTCGCCCTGATCGTGGGTGACGAAGATCATCGTGACGCCGGTTTCCTTCTGCACGCGCTGCAGCTCCGTGCGCATTTCGAGGCGCAGGCGAGCATCGAGGTTCGACAGCGGCTCGTCGAGAAGCAGCACCTTCGGTTCCATCACCATGGAACGCGCCAGCGCCACGCGCTGCTGCTGGCCGCCCGAAAGCTCGCCCGGCTTGCGGGCCGAGAACTTGGAAAGCCCGACCGACTTCAGCCCGGCCGTTACCTTGCTCTCGATCTCGGCCGCCGGCAGCTTCTTCAGGCGCAGGCCGAAGGCGACGTTCTCGAAAACCGTGAGGTGCGGGAACAACGCATAGGACTGGAAGACGAGACCGACGGAACGCTTGTTGGCGGAGACGCGGGTGATGTCGGCACCATCGAGCTTGATTGCACCGGAAGCGGGCGTCAGGAGACCGGCAATCGAGCGCATCGTCGTGGTCTTGCCGCAACCGGACGGTCCGAGGAACGCCACCAGTTCGCCCTTGCGGATCGAAAGGTCGAGGTCCTTCACCGCAACGGTGTCGCCATAGGCGAGCGTCAGTTTTTCAAGGCTGAGGAAAGCGGCGTCAGACATAGCGAGAGAATCCCAGGAAGCGTTCGGCAAGGAAGACGATGCCGATGGACATGAAGGCAAGCAGCGCGGAGAGGGCGGCGACCGACGGATCGTAGGTGATCTCCATGTAGGAGAGCATGTCGATCGGCAACGTGCGCACACCGGGGCCGGAAAGGAAGAGCGACACCGGCACCTGGTTGAAGCTCGTCACGAAGCCGAGGATGAAGGCGGCAAGAATGCCGCTGCGGATGTTCGGCATCACCACGCGGAAGAAAGCGCCGGCGCGCGACGAGCCGAGCAGCACGGCTGCCTCCTCGATGTCGGAGCGCAGGTTGTTGAGGCTCGCCGAGACGACCCGTACCGCATAGGGCAGGACCAACGCGGTATGGGCGAGAAACAGCGTCAGCGTGATGTTGAGGCCGAAGGGCACGACGATGTAGCGCAGCAGTGCCAGGCCGACGATGATGCCGGGCACGATGATCGGCAAGGAGACGATCGTGCGGATGGTTTCGCCGAAAGGCAGCTTGTAGCGCGACAGTGCGTAAGAGGCGGGAACGCCGAGCACGAGAGCGGCCGCGGTGCCGCCGATCGCCAGCAGCATCGAGATCGCGAAGCTCTCCTGGAAGCTCTCGACCGTGAAGACCTTGGCGACCCACTTGAGCGAGAAGCCCTGCGGCGGGAAGGCCAGCGTCTCGCCGCCCGAAAGCGACGCGGCAACGATGATGAAGAACGGCCCGATCAGGAAGGCGATCACCAGGAAGAGGACGAGCGGAGTAAAGATACGAGGGGTCATCGCTTGTTCCTCGCAGTGGCAAGCCGTTTCAGGAGAAGATTGGCGGCAAAGCTCATGACGATCAGGATGAAGGCGATGACGCTTGCGGCGACGAAGTCGTTGGCGACGGTGACGCGCTGGTAGAGCAGCGTTTCAAGCATCAGCACCTTGGAGCCGCCGAGGATCGCAGGCGTGATATAGGCGGTGAGCGAACCGGTGAAAACCAGCGTTCCGCCGATCACAAGGCCTTCCTTGGTCAGCGGCAGGATCACCTTGAAGAACACCTGGAACCAGTTGGCGCCGAGAACGCGGGCGGCCGGGATCGCATCCTTCGGCATGTTCTCGAGCGCGCTGATCAAGGACAGGATCATCAGCGGCAGGAACAGCTGCAGCAGACCGATGAACACGGCGGTCTCGGTGAAGAGGAAGCGGATAGGCTCATCCGAAAGGCCGACGAGCTGGAGCGCCTGGTTGACGATGCCGGTGCGGCCGAGGATGACGATCCAGGCATAGGTGCGCGCAACCGACGAGATCATCAGCGGCAGCACGACAAGGCCGATCATCTGTCCCTTGTTGCGCGGCGACAGATTGACGATCGCAAAGGCCGCGGCATAGCCGATGACCGCCGAAACGACGGTAACCATCAGGCCGAGCCGGAAGGTGCGCAGGAAGACGGTGCGGTTCAGCGGATCGGAAAAGAAGGTCGTATAGGCCGACAGCGACCAGCTGTCTGCGCTGCGAAAGCCTTCCGCCAGCAGGATCACCACCGGCGCCAGAAAGACGATCGCCGCAAAGACCGCTGCGGGCAGAGCGAGCGCCAGGGCTTCGGCGCGGTTCTGGAACATCCTTCTTCCTTTCAAGGCATTCCTGGGCGCGTCTCATCGCGCCCGTCGCATCAGGTCTCCACCGGCGATCACGATCCGCCGGTGGAGGTCGCAATGGCTTGGTCTTACTGGCCGACCTGGGCGTTCCACTCCGACAGCCACGCTTCGCGGTTGTCGAGGGCGACGGCCGACGGGATCAGCTTGAGATTCTTCACGGTCTCTTCGCCGTAGGTCAGGTTTTCGGCGATCTCGGGCGACACCTTCACATCCTTGTTGGCCGGGCTGTCGACCAGCTTTTCGGCAAGTGCGGTCTGAACTTCGGTCGAAAGCCAGAAGTCCATGAACTGAAGTGCGAGATCCTGGTTCTTGCCGCCCTTGGTCAGTACCATCACGTTCATGCCGCCGGTCTGGCCTTCCTTAGGCGTTGCCCACTTGATCGGCAGGCCGAGCTTGGTGAAGCCTTCCCAGGAGAAACGACCGATCGGGGCGGCCCAGATTTCTTCCTGCTGCATCAGCTGAACGAGCTGCGAGGACTTGACGTAGAAGGTGACGATCTCGTCCTTCTTGGCGCCGACGGCGGCGATCGCTTCCTTGAGGTCAGGCGTGTTCTTGCCGATGGCTTCGCCGACCATGTAGAGCGCCGGCGGGCCCTGGTTGGTGGTGACGTTCGGGAAGGCAACGTGGCTGGCGTTCTTGTCGTCGAGAAGATCGGCCCAGGAGTTCACTTCCATCTTGTCCGAGCGATAGACGATCGAGGTTGCATAGAAGGTGTAGCCGACGCTCATGCCGTCGCCGTTCGGGTCTTTGGCAAGGTCATAGAGCTTGTTGAAGTTCGAAAGCTTCGAGGTATCGATCTTCTCGATCAGATCGGCGCGGGTGGCCGAAAGTGCGTCGGCCATCGACACGACGGCCATGTCGACCACCGGGCTTGCCTTGTTGGCTTCCATCTTCGCCAGACGCTCGACGCTGTTGCCGGTCTCGACGACGAGCTTGCAGCCGCACTTCTGTTCGAACGGCGTGTAGACCAGTTCCTTGAAGGCGTCTTGGGCAAAGCCGTAGACGGAAATGGTGAGGGTCTTTTCCTGGGCAGACGCAGGGGCGGCGACGAGCAAGAGCGCGCTCGAGGCAAGCAGGAACTTCTTCATGGCTGGGGTCCTCCTTCGGTGACGGATGTGGCTGCGGTGACAGTGGTATGAACGGGTTGAGACGCGGGCGGCGCTGCGGCCGATTGCCGGACGACCAGATGCATTGGCACCTTGGAGGTCGCCGCCGTAACCGGCGCACCGATCTCAGGATCGGACGGGTCGCGCTCGCTGATGGCCTTGACGAGCGCCGCGACGGCGACCGCCGCGATCTCGGTCATGTCCATGCGCGCCGTCGTCAGCGCCGGCGTGATGACCGGCGACCAGATCAGGTCGTCGAAACCGGTGACGCTTGCCTTTTCCGGCACATCGATGCCGGCGCGCTGCAATTCGGTGAGCGCCCGGAGCGCATGAAGATCGGAGATGCAGGCAAAGGCGGTGTAGCCTTCGGCCACCTTATCGGCGAGGCCGAGCGGACAGCCTTTGCCCGCCGCTTTTTCCAATGGCTCGATCCAGAGCGTATCGGTATGGCAGCCCTCGGCAAAGACCGAGCGGATGCCGCCGGCGCGGTCGTTCTGTACGTTCGAGGCGGGATTGTTGCCGATGATCAGCACCCGGCGGTGGCCGAGCGCCTTCAGATGCTCGGCGATCTGCTGGCCGCCACCCCAATGGTCGGCGGCAACCGTGTTTCCGGGGGTCGAGGGCGTATCGATGACGGCGACCGGACAGCCGACATCGGCGATGCGGGTGCCGCGCCTGGGCACGATCACTAGGCCATCGACGTCGCGATCGATCAGACGCTCGATCGCCTTGGTCTGGGTCGAGACGTCGCCGCGGGAGTCGGCGATCAGCACGCCATAGCCCGACGACGAAGCGGCGAGCTCGATTGCCTGGGCGATCTGCGGGAAGAGCGGATTGGCGATATCGGGAAGGACGAGACCGAGAACGCCGGTGCGGCCGGTGCGCAGGGCCCTGCCCGCCTGGCTCGGCACATAGCCGAGCTCGGCAGCGGTCGCGCGGATCTTTTCCACCATCTCGGCGGAGACGCGCCCCTTGCCAGAGAGCGCGTTGGAAACCGTCGCCGCGGAGACGCCCAGCGTTCTGGCAATCCTCGTCAGTTTTGGTCCGGAACGCGCCAAGACAGTGTTCCCGCTATCGCGTGATTAAACGATTAATCAGCCGATATATCAGAATCTCCCGACTGTCGAATCCTTTTGTCGACTCGTTGCATTTTGCAATTTTCGAGGGAAAGCCTACGCGAACAACAATCGATTTCTGTCTGACGCCCGGCATTCACAGCCAGCGGAAGGAATTCGCGCCAATTTGTCAAAGGGTGGCGGGCCTATCCGGGCCGGCCTGATATATCTCTGTCCACACCACGCGGTGAAAAGCGAAATGCGCATCTGCCCAACCGCCGCAATCGCGGGTACAAATTTCAACTTCGCCTGACAAAAGAAATCAATTTTCCCACTAAATTACTAGGGAATAAGTATGATGCACGGCAATCGTCCGATGGCTAGAATTCGGGCGGCGGTGCGATCCGCACAACAGGCATAAGCAGGAGTTTGGGACATGACTGGCACTATCATCGGCTTTGGCAAGACCGCGGGACAGGCCCGCCGGGCGCGCGGCGCAACCTTGGCAGCCACCACGCTGGCACTGGCTCTTGCGTCGAGCACGGCCGTCTTTGCCGAAGACGCCAAGTTCGACCCCAACGCCTCGATCACCATCGGCTCGCTCTATGAGCCGCAGAACCTCGACAACACCGCCGGTGCCGGCCAGGGCATCAACGAAGCCTTCAACGGCAATGTCTATGAGGCGCTGTTCACACTGACCGATGCCGGCGACGTCCAGCCGGGCCTCGTGGTCGAACAGAGCGTCAGCGAGGACGGCCTCACCTACACCTTCAAGCTTCGCTCGGGCGTGACCTTCCATTCCGGCGATCCGCTGACGGCAACCGACGTCAAGTACAGCATCGAGCGCGTGACGGCCGAGCAATCCAAGAGCTCGCGCAAGAAGAGCCTCGCGACCATCAGTGCGATCGAGACCCCCGACGACCAGACCGTCGTCGTCAAGCTGTCGGCGCGCTCAATCTCGCTGCCCTACAATCTGAGCTATGTCTGGGTCGTCAACGACGCGGCCAAGGACCTCAACGCCGGCGAAGACGGCACCGGCCCCTACCGCCTGGACGAATGGCGTCGCGGCTCGTCGCTGGCGCTTGTCCGCAACGACAAGTATTGGGGCACCGCCCCCACCAACGGCGAGGTCGTCTTCCAGTATTTCACCGACGCGACCGCGCTCAACAATGCGCTTCTGACCGGCGCCGTCGACATCATCACCAGCGTCCAGAGCCCGGACTCAATCGCCCAGTTCAAGGACAATCCCGACTTCACCGTCACCGCCGGCCAGTCGACCACCAAGGAACTGCTCGCCTTCAACGATCGCGTCGCGCCTTTCGACAACGTCAAGGTCAGAAAGGCCATCGCCCGCGCCATCGACGACAAGAAACTCCTGACCTCGATCTGGGGCGACTACGGCACGCTGATCGGCTCCTTCGTTCCGCCGACCGATCCGTGGTACGTGGACCTGACCGCCGTCGACGCCTATGACGTCGAAAGCGCAAAGGCGCTTCTGAAGGAAGCGGGCTTTGCCGATGGCTTCACTTTCAAGCTCGACACGCCGAACTACGATCCGCATCCGATCGTCGCGCAGTTCATCCAGAGTGAACTCGCCAAGGTCAACATCAAGGTCGAGATCAACGTGATCACCGCCAACGAGTGGTACACCAAGGTCTACAAGGCGCATGACTTCCAAGCGACGCTGCAGGAACACGTCAACCACCGCGACATCGTCTTTTACGGCAACCCGGACTTCTACTGGGGCTACAACAATCCCAAGGTCGTCGACCTGATCAAGGCGTCGGAAGCGGCCGCCAACACCGACGAGCAGACCGCCAAGCTCAAGGAAGCCAACACGATCATCGCCGAGGACGCAGCCAGCAACTGGCTCTACCTCTATCCGCAGATCGTCGTTTCGAGCTCGGCCGTGTCAGGCTATCCGGTGAACGGACTGAACTCGCAGTTCTTCGCCTACGGCATCAAGAAGAGCGAGCAGTAATCGAAACTGCTCCGCCATCCATGGCGACAGGAGCCCCTGGACCCGATCCGGGGGCTCTTGCCGTTTTCGCACTCGCGCCAGCCCTTTCGGGACCGTTCATCCCGTTCGATGTAAGTTGTTCTAAACTGTCGCCCTTGCTCTAGCCTCCCCCTCTGTTTTGATGCAAAAGCCAGCTCTCTGATCACGGGACCCTGTGAGAAGAAAGGAATGCAGCCATTCTCACCTATCTCGTCCGCCGCTTTGCCATCCTCCTCCTGTCGCTGTTGATTGCGGCGGTGGTGCTGTTCGTGCTTCTGCGCCTGCTGCCCGGTGACCCCGCCAATGCGCTTCTCTCCGTCGGCGCCGATGCTGCGCAGATCGAGAAGGCCCGCGAGCAGGTCGGTTCGAACCTGCCGCTCTGGCAGCAGTTCCTGCGTTTTGCCGGAAGCCTTGCAAGCTTCGATCTCGGCACCTCCTTCGTCAGCGGCAAGCCGGTGATCGAGGAAATCGCCGCGCGGTTGACCGTGACCGTACCGCTGGCGCTGATGGGCTTCGTGCTTGCCATCCTGATCGCCGTTCCACTCGGCATCCTCTCGGCCGTCAAAGCTGATCGCTGGTATGGCGGACTGATCTCGACTATTTCACAGCTCGGCATCGCCATCCCCGTCTTCTGGGTCGGCATTCTGCTGGTCACGCTGTTCGCCGTCACCTTCCGGCTGTTTCCTTCGGGCGGCTTTCCCCGCCGCGGCTGGCAGAACGAGGGACAAGTGCTCTATGCGCTTGCATTGCCCGTCATGACGATCGGCCTCGTCATGGGCGCGTCCCTGCTGCGCTACGTCCGCTCGGCGACCCAGGATGTCCTCGGCAGCGACTATCTGCGCACCGCACGTGCCCTCGGCGCCAGCTTCCCCGAGGCACTTATTCGTCACGGCATCCGCAACGGCGCCGTGCCGATCGTCTCCATCCTCGGCATCGAGCTTGCAACGACCTTGCTCGGCGCGGTCGTCGTCGAGCGCGTCTTTGCCCTGCCGGGCCTTGGCTCGATGCTGCTGCTTGCGATCGAGCAGCGTGACTATCCGAACGTTCAGGGCGTGCTGTTCATCTCCACCCTGCTGGTGCTGCTCATCGGTTTTGCCGCTGATCTCACCCAAAGGCTGATCGATCCGCGTCTGCGCGAACGCGCCGTCGGAGGCAACGCATGAGCCCCGTCGACACAGCCGTTTCCGCGCCGAAGCGCCGGCGCTCGCTGGCGCTTACCGTCGGCCTTGCCCTCGTCGGCCTCAACGTCGCCGTCGCGGTACTGACGCTTTTCTGGACGCCCTATGATGCGCTGAACGCCTCGGGTGGACGACTGGAAGCGCCGTCACTTTTGCACTGGCTCGGCACCGACCGCCTGGGCCGCGACCTGCTTACCCAGTTGATGATCGGCGCCCGTACCGCTCTGCTGGTCGGCACCGGTGCAGTTGCGATCGGGGCTGCGATCGGCGTCAGCCTCGGCGTTGTCGCCGCCTTCGCCACGCGCCTGGCCGACGACGTGATGGCTGCGACGCTCGATATCCTGATCGCATTCCCCACCCTGCTGCTTGCCATGCTGGTGGTGGCGGCAAGCGACAGTGCCAGCCTCTGGTCGGCGATCCTGGCACTCGGGCTTGCCATCTCGGCGATTGTTGCGCGGCTGACCCGCATCCTCGCCAAGCGCGTGCTTAGGCAGGACTACATCGTCGCCTCGCGCACATCGGGAACCTCCTGGGCCGGCGTCGTCTTCCGCCACGTGCTGCCCAATATCTGGCCGACACTGTCGGTCAATTTTGCCCTGCAATTCGGCCTCGCCGTCATTGCCGAAGCGTCGCTCTCCTATCTCGGCCTTGGCGCGCCACCACCGAATGCCTCGTGGGGGCGGCTGCTGCAGGAAGCACAGGGGACCGTCTATACGGCGCCGATCGGCGCGATCGCACCAGGCATCGCCCTCGTTGCGCTCGTCATCGGCATGAATCTTCTGGCCGACGGCCTGCGCGATATCGCCGATCCGACGCGGGGGAGATCGCGATGACAGCGCTGCTCGACATCCAGGGTCTCGACATCCGCGCCGGCGACAAGCCTCTGGTGTCCGGCCTCTCTTTCGCCATTCGCCCCGGTGAACGCATCGGCCTGATCGGCGAATCCGGTTCCGGCAAGTCGATGACGGCGATGGCCGCGACCGGCCTGCTGCCGCCGTCGATCACTGTCACCGGTTCGATCACGCTTGACGGGCAACAGGTTGTCGGCGCCACCGACCGGGTGATGAACCGGCTGCGCGGCGTCGCCGCAGCGGTCGTCTTCCAGGAGCCGTTGACCGCGCTCGACCCCCTGATGAAGATCGGCCGGCAGATCGCCGAACCGGTTCGCCGACGTCTGGAACGGGACGGCGGCAAGGCAACGAAGGAAGCGGTTCAACGCGAAGTCCGCGACCTGATCGCCAAGGTGGCATTGCCTCAGCCGGACCGCATCATCAATTCCTACCCGCACGAAGTGTCCGGTGGCCAGCGCCAGCGCGTGGCCATCGCCATGGCGCTCGCCTGCCGCCCGAAGCTGCTGATTGCCGACGAGCCGACGACGGCGCTCGACGTCACGACGCAGGCCGAGATCCTGAAACTGCTTGACCGGCTGGTGCGCGAGACCGGCATGGCGCTTCTGTTCATCAGCCACGACCTGCCGGTCGTATCCCAGGTGGTCGAGCGCGTCATCGTGCTGAAAAACGGCATCGCTGTCGAAGAGGGCCTGGTCGGCTTGGTCTTCGGCACACCGCAGCACGACTATACCAAGACCCTGGTCGAGGCCGCCCGCCTGTTCGACGAAGCGCTCGGAGCAACCGGATCATGATGCTCGATCTTCAAAACGTCAGCTTCGGCTACTCCCGCCAGCAGACCACCCTCGACAACGTCTCGCTCTCGGTGCGACCGGGGGTGAGCGTCGGTCTGGTCGGCGAATCCGGATCGGGCAAGACGACGCTGCTGCGACTGATGCTCGGGCTCATTCGCCCGACGAGCGGCACCATTCGTTTCGGCGAGGAAATCCTCGATACCGGTAGCAGCGCCTTCATGCAGCGCTACCGCCGCGCCGTGCAGCCAGTTTTCCAGGATCCCTATTCCTCTCTCGACCCGCGCCAGCGGGTGATCGACATCATCGGTGAGCCACTGCGGTCGCTGCGGATCCCGGGCGACCGGACGCAGGCGGTCATCGATGCGCTCGAAGCGGTCGGGCTTCCTGCCGATGCACTCCGCCGCTACCCGCATGAGTTTTCCGGCGGCCAGCGCCAGCGCATCGCTATTGCCCGCGCCATCGTCGCCCGCCCGCAGATCGTCCTTGCCGACGAGGCGGTCAGCGCGCTCGACCTTTCCACCCGCATCCGCATCGTCGAGCTGTTCAAGACGCTCGCCGAGAAACTGACACTGGTTTTCGTCTCGCACGATCTCGGGGTCGTCGCTGCCCTCTGCGAGGAAATGGTCATCCTGGAGCGTGGCAAGGTGGTCGAAAGCGGCAAGACCCGCGACATTTTGGCCGCCCCGCAACATCCCTATACGCAGCGTCTGCTTGCCAGCATTCCGCGCATGCCCGTCTGACAAGGGATTGGCGCGGATATCGCGTCTTTGGCCGAATCCACCTTTATCCCCAAGGGCTTGATGATTCGCGCCTGCATTGATCCAGGACAACCGCTGAGAGGCCCTGTTGAGCATAGTGCCGTCGGCCGCAGAATCCCTGCCGCCGAACGCCCTGACCGGCGATGTTCAACTTCTTCTGGGGGTCCGGAAAATCATGCCTACTCGCGCCATTCTGCCATCTGCCGTCCTTTTCGCCGCGCTTACGGCACCGCTCGCGCTCGCGACGGCGGCAGATCTCTCCGAGCCGGGCGCGGTCGCGGCACCGGAAATGCCACTGGCAAGCGAGCCCGGCCCGTGGATGATCCGTGGCCGCGCGCTCGCTGTCCTGCCTGACGACAAGGGCACGCTCTATCTCAACGGCAGTGCACTCGACGGCGAAAAGGTCGGCGTCAGCAACTCCGTCGTGCCGGAACTCGACATCACCTACTTCTTCACCGACAATATCGCCGCCGAACTGATCCTCGGCACGACGCCGCACACGGCGCGCGGCAGCGGCTCGATCGCCGGCCTCGGCGAGATCGGCAAGGCCTGGCTGCTGCCGCCGACGCTCACACTGCAGTATCACTTCAACGTCACCGACGAGATCAAGCCCTATGTCGGCGCCGGCGTGAACTACACAATGTTCTACAACGAGAAGCCCCGCGGCGACTTCTCCAGCTTCAATCTGAAAAACACCTTCGGCGTGGCACTGCAGGCGGGCGTCGATATCAAGCTCGACGACCACTGGGGCCTGAACTTCGACGTGAAGAAGTTGTTCCTCGAGCCTGAGGTCAACGCCACCCTGCCAGGCGCCGGTGCCGTCAGCGGCAAGGTCAAGCTTGATCCGTGGCTGATCGGCACCGGTATCAGCTACCGGTTCTGACAGAACCGAACGAAACGGCTCGCGGCGCCCTCTTAGAGGCGCCGCGTCAGACGTGATGGGCCGTGACGGCCTTGGCGAGTTCGCCCGACAATTGCTGGCTGCCGGCATGGGAGACGTCTCCCAACGACAGCATACCGACCATGCGCTTGTCCTGGTCGATCACCGGTAGACGCCGCACCTGCTTCGCCTCCATCAGATGGACGGCATGTTCGATCGTCTCGTCCGTGCGGCAATAGACGATATCCCTCGTCATCACGTCCCGCGCCGTCATCGACGCTGGGTCCCGCCCGTTGGCAAAGGCGCGCAGCGCAATGTCGCGGTCCGTGACCATGCCGATCAGGCGGTCGTTTTCGCCGACCGGCAACGCGCCGATGTCCTCGTCGCGCATGATACGCGCGATCGTCTTCAGATCGGTTTCGGGAGAGATCCAGCGAGCGCCGGGATGCATGGCTTCCGATATTCTCATCTCATCCTCCTGTGCGTGAAAGCGGCGGAGCATAGGCTGACATCGTGGCCATTCATTGATCCAGCGAAACGCTGCACCACCCCTACCGCAGTTCGAGGAGGAAATAGGTGGTCGGCCCGGAGGGCCCGTTGTTGGAGAGCCGGAAGGCGACGTCGCCTGTGCCTTGCGCTGCCGGCGCATGCACCTTGCCGTCGAGGCCCACCGGCGAAACGCTCCAGTTCCCCGCCGTTCGCGCCAGCCTCAGATCGACATAGCCTTCCCGCAGCCGAACCGGCAGCCGGCCAAAATCCTCGATCACCTTCTCCTCGGTGTCGCGAAACGCCATGCCGGTGTTCTGCGCATCGGTCGCAAAGATCAGCAGCAGGCGCCGGCTGCCGGCGAGCCCTGCATTCGCATCGAGCGCCGAGATCGCAACAAGCCCGTTGCCATCGGCCCGCTCGACCCGGAGCAGGCCGAGATCGATCGGCTCCCGCAGCGTCGAGAAGGCGGCGGCCTCGGTCCTGTCGGTGACGACGCGCAATTGTCCGGCAAAGCGGTTCAACAGGATCTCTCCGGTGCTACTCTGGTAAATGCCGGTATCGATGCTGGTGCCGTTATCATCAGAAAGCGCGCCGTCTTGGCGCAGGCCGTCGAGTATCCCTTCGCTGTCCTGCTGGCGCGGTTGCTTCACCACGGGCACATCGCCGAGCCGGGCCGCCTCTTCAAGACCGATCCGTCCGACCAGCGCGAGGTCCGTCAGGCGCTCCGGTTCGCGCGCCTGCATGTCGTCGGAAAGATCCTCTTCTCCGCGCACCGCAAACGGGACGGTAACGGCTGAGGTCGCCACGTCGCCACGGCGGTAGAGAAGCGCCGACAGCGTCTCGCCGGCGCGTGCGACGGGATCGAGCGCAATGGCGTACGGCAGCATTGCCTTCTTGTGCGGGAACGGCTCGCCATAGGAAAGAACGATAGGCCCATGGCCGTGACGGCAGAGCGCATCCCAGCCTTGCAGCGCCGCATAGGCCGGCATCGCCAGCCCGGCCTCGTAGCGGTAGCGGTTCCAGAAGAGGTGATCGTATTCGCTGACGAGGAACGGTCGGTCGAGCCAGCGCGTTGCCGCGATCATGCGGATGTAATTCACCCCGTCGGCGATCGAACTGACCTGCGTCGTCTTGCTGCCGGGCGCATAGCCGCTGACCCAGTCGTGATAGGTGTTCATGGTCACGGCTTCGAGGCCGCGCCGACTGAGCGACGCCTGAACCGTCGGCCAGTTGTTGTAGTTGCTGATCAGGCCGCGGTAGCCGAACCCGCGCAGCACCTCGCTCATGCGCGCGGTCGTCGCCTCTTCCGTCTCGGTGAAGAACGCCTGCAGATCGCGCAGCCGCGGGCCGGGAACGTAGCGGTCCGACGGCAGCGCCACGGAGCTCGCTTCGATCGTCTCGCCCGAACTCAGGTCAGGCCACACCTTGGCAAGCGCCGCGGTCGATCCGTAGCGTTTGGCGAGCCATGCGTTGAACGGTTTGGCAAGCTGGGGATCATAGGGCGGCTTGCCCGGCCGATCATGCACGACGGTGTCGAACTCCATGCCGTTCTCGTTGGCGAGAATGACGACCGCGAGCGCATTGTCGCGGATCGGCGCCACGCCCGTATAGGGGTTTACGCGCCCGAGGATCGTCTCCTGCATGCGCTTCCAGTGGTCGAACGCCCGCTCGTCGACAAACAGCTCGAGCTTGAGGTTGCCGCCATCGTCCCAGCGATCGTCAAAGCCGCCGTAAACGCCGCGCAGGGACGACAGGCCGTCCATCATCCAGTAGATGCCGTTACGCTTCAGCGCCGCCAGCAGATAGTGGATCCGGTCGAGCGTCTCGGGGTCGAAATCGAAGTCGCGGTCGCGGCCGAACATCAGGCTGCCGTCGACGAAATGCAGCCGGGCGAGATTGTAGCCGCGCATCGCCAGTTGCCGGGCGTAACGATCGGCGGTTTCGTGATCGGGAAACCCGCCGGAGGCCGGGCTCCAGGCAAGCGATGCGCAGAGCATGCGCTCCGGCTTGTCTGGCGACTTCGCGAAGGCAAGCCGTCCGCCGGCACCGGCGACCAGGCGGTGATCCGCATCGATCGTGCCGTTCGGCAGGAAAGAGGAAAAATCGAGAGGGCTGCCAGCCTCGAACTCAAGCGAGATTTCCCGCACCGGAAGCCACTGGTCTGATGCCTGCACCGGCGCGCAGACGGCAGCCAGCGCCACGGCTGCCGCCAGCAGCGGCTGCCACCTCATGCCGGGGCTCCGAGCAGCTTGCTTTCGATCGGCGCGTCAGGCTTTCGCCGTGCCCGGAAGAAGCCGACCGGCAGCGCCGCCGCATGGAAGAACCAGGCGACGACCGTGTAGAGCCCCATGCTGAACCCGCCCTTGCGCAGGCTCATCAGCCCGACGACGCCGGCAAGGATCGCAAGAACGATACCGAGCGCAACGAGCTTGTCGGGCACGAACAGCAGGATCGCCAGCGACGCTGCCCACCAGAGATAGACCTGCGCCCAAAGCTTGAGCTCCGGCAGCTCCCGGACGAGCTGGAAGAAATAGGGCTGGCCGAGCGAGGCGCGCAGCAACTCCCCGATGCCAAACAGGTACTTGCTCTTCCAGCGGCGCACGAGCAGGCGGTAGGAATTGTCCGTGTGGCCGAAATGCTGGACGAAGCGTCGGTCGAGGCGATGCAGCTTGAAGCCGGCGCTTCTGAGCCGGATGCCGAGGTCAAACTCCTCATAGCCGTGCAGGTTGCGATCGGAGAGATAGCCGACCGCCTCTATCGCCGCCCGGCGATAGAGGCCGCCGCCGTTCATGCGGTCGATCGCGCCGATCCGGTTTTCCGGGGAATTACGGGTGACCCGCCGGGAAAATTCGAGGTTGGAGGTCAGCATCTCCTGCACGTGGCCGGTAACACCAGCCACGGCGGGATCGTCGGCGAGGAACGCTTCCGCCGCCTCGAGGAAGTCGTCGTCCAGCAACATGTCGCCGTCGAGCAGGCAAATATGCGCGTGCCGCGAATATTGGAAGCCGAGTTGCGGGCCGATGCCGCAGCTCGGAAGCGCCGGCGGGCTGATCTGGGCGATGACAACAGGATAGCGCGAGGCGATCTCCACCGTCCGGTCCCTGGAGCCGCTGTCAGCAACGATGACCTCGCCGCCAACGGTTTCGAGCGCCTTCAACGCGCTCTCGATGGTCGCGGCGATGCGCTTTTCTTCGTTCAGCGTCTTGATGATGACGGATACTGCCACGCGATCCCCCAGTCTCGACGGAGCGCAGGCCTGCTCCGGTTGCCGCCGATCTTACCGACGATATTTTGCGTTTTGGTTTACCGCCCCAGCAGCCGCAGCAGCGACAAACGAAAGCGATGAAGGAACCAGCCGCCGAAGACGCCGCAGGCACCGCCAAGCAGCTTGACTGCCACATCCGTCGCGCGCGCGTGGCGATCGGCCGAAACCATCTGCAACAGCTCGAAGCCGATCGCCGTCGCAAAAACCAGAGCGAGCACGAGCCCTAGTCGCCTCGGATAGGCGATCGCAAACAAGAGACCCAGCAGGCCGAAGGCTCCGAAGCGTTCGAGATGGACCATGTGCCCGATGCGGGGCCTGAGATCGAGCGGCGACATCGTAGAATAGGCGATCACGGCAAACAGGATCCATGCGAAAAGGCTGGCGGCGCGTTTGATAGTCATTGTCGGCTTATCTTCCAGGCGGCGTGCGAGGCACGGCAATCATCGAACGATCGGCGATGGCGCCTGCGCGTTCATCGCGTTGCGGGGGCGCGGTCGCATTCTTGAGGAGAGCGGTGCGCGGTGAACGCACGAGGCAGACTCCGGCCGGCGACACGGCGGACGCGAACGCCCGGCTACTTCGCCAGCAACGCGCTATACACCGCCGCGGTCCTTTGCGCCACATTTGTCCAGCTATAGGCGGCTTCCGCGTGCGCCGCACGCTCGCGCACCTCCTCGTCGCTGAGCGGGGCTCCGAGCTTGTCCACGATGCCGGACGCCAGCGCATCGATGTCTCCCAACGGGAAATACTCGTCGGGTGCCAGTTCCAGTTCCTGATTGGCGACGATATCGCTTGCCAGGACCGGCAGCCCGTAGGCCATCGCCTCGAGCAGCGCAATCGGCATGCCCTCGTGGCTGGACGGCAGCACGAAGAGGGCGGCATTGTCGAAGAGTTCCGCCAGCCTGTCGCCCGTCTGAAAGCCGGTGAGCACGACGCCCGGCACGTCGCGCGCAAGCGCCCTCACCTCCTTGGCATAGGGCGTCTCGAACTCAGCGCCGCCGGCAAGAACGAGCTTGGTGTCGCTGAGGCCGCACTTGGCAAAAGCACGGATGAGATCGAGTTGCCGCTTTTCCGGAACCAGCCGTGCGGCGAGCAGGATATAGCGGCGCCGCTCCAGGCCGAACTCCGCGAGAATACCGGCCTCTCCCGTCGGCGGGGTTACCTGGACGCCGTTCGGCACCAGCGTCATCGCGACATGGTGCCGCGCGTGCATCGTCTCGGCGATGTCCTTCGAGATCGCCACGCGACCGTTCGAGAACCGCATGCCGAGGCGCTCGCCGAGCTTCAGCGTGCGCCTGGCGAACCCGCCCCATTTCTGCCGGTCATAATCGTAGCCATGATGGGTCACCACGACCTTCAGACCGAGCATGCGCGCAAGCGGCGTCATCAGCGCCGGGCCTATGGCATGAATGTGCAGCACATCCGGTCGCCGCCAGGCGGCGAGCCAGACCCCGAGGAAGGTATGGACGATCGCTTCCAGCGCCATACGGCGCGGCGCCCAGAGAGGAACGACGTCCACCCCATTCCAGGCGTAAGCCTTGCGATCCTCCAGATAGCCGCGGCGTCCGACCACCTCGACATCCCAGCCGTATCCGAGCAACTTGCTCGCCAGCATTTCGACGTGTTTCTCGACGCCACCCTGAACGTTGGGGATGCCGCGCAGGCCCAGCATCATCACGCGCTTGCGCTCACCGCGTGCGGCCAGCGCGCCGCTCTGAGCGGGGTGGCCGTGCTTTCGGCCAGCGCGTGCGGCGCTAGGCAGGGGCAGCGGGCCGGCTCCGTCCGACAGTCCGGTCTGTACCATCTCCTGCGCAATCACCGGCTGTTGCTGGCGATGACTTCGCGAAACATCAGACTTTCTGCTCATGTGTCGCCTCGAAGGTTGCCCGTTCCGTTTACTAGGGCGATATACTTAATCACCGCCAAGATATTTCATTTACCCCTTATATAAATGACCGAAAACCATAGCGCGAGCCCAGGTTACTACAAATTGTATCGTAACGTTAATGGCGGACGCGATCAGGCCGCGCCCAGCCTGGAATAGAGGTCGATCGTCCTTTGCCGATAGGCGGCGGCGGAGAACTCGTTTGCGATCCAGCGTCGGCCCGAAGCCCCCATCGCAGCGCGTTCGGCAGCCGGCAGACCAGCCATCGTCGAGAGCACGCGGGCGAGATCGTCGGCGTCCCCGGAAATCGCGGTCATGCCGGTCTCGCCCTCGCGGATCATTTCAGGAATGCCGCCGATCGAGGCCCCGATCACCGGCCGCCCCAACGCATAGGCCTCAAGCACGCTGATCGGCGCGTTCTCATACCATTCGGAAGGCAGAACCAGCGCCAGCGACTGCCCGATCAGGCGGTGCAAGGCCTCGCCGGAGAGATAGCCGGCAAAGGTTACGTCGGCGCCGGTTTGCGCAACCAGTTGCCGCAGCATCGCTTCCTCGGGCCCGGTTCCGGCGATCACCAGCCGTTGGCCCGATGCGGCCGCCGCGCGGATCAGCGTCGCCAGCCCCTTCTCCGGCGCCAGGCGCCCGGCAAAGACGAAATAGTCGCCCTCGACCCAGTCGGCCGAATAGTCGTCGACATCGACGAAGTTCGGGATATGGACCATCTGTTCGCGCGGCCAGCCCCATTCGACCAGCTTCTCGACGTAGAATTTGCTTGGTACGACGATGCGGTCCACTTTGTTGCGGTAGAGACCGAGCCCGCGGTGAACGACGGTTTCGGCGAGCACGACGGCGCTCAGCGTCGTCTCCCCCTTGATGCAGCGATGACGCAAGACGTTGTAGATATGGCCGCCGCGACAGTCCTCGCAGACGGCACCGTCACGCAGCATCTTGTAGGAGGGACAGGCGAGCTTCAGATCGTGAGCGGTCATGACGACCGGGATGCCGGCCGCCTTCAGCGTCGAGAAGATCGCCGGCGAAAGATGATGGTAGACGTTGTGTGCGTGGGCGACGGAGGGGCGGGCGCGCTCGATCAGCCGGCTGACGTTCTTCTGCGCTTCACGCGAGTAGATGACGCTTGCCGCCTGAACGACCTTGCGCAGGAGGTTGGTGCGCCGGCCATACTCGATCTCGGAGACGAAATAGTCGGACCATGGCGAGGCTTCGTTATCCTCGTGTTGCATGGCGAAAGGCACCACGTCCCAGCCGATGTCCAAAAACATCTTCATATGGTCGAAAAACACCGCTTCCGCGCCGCCGCGGCGGTAGAAGTAGTTGTTGATGGCAAGCAGCCTGTTGCCGCCGTTCCCCTGCCCCGACATGCGCCCTCCTACCAGCCGAGCCTGTCGAGCGCCTGCTCGACCGGCAACACGACACAGCCCTTCTCAACCGCGTAGCGAACCAGGGTTTCGAAAGTCTCGGGCGTGCAGCCGTAGGGCGTCGGACGCGCGGCGATGTCGTGGGTGAAAAACACGAGCCAGCCCGGTCGATCGACGACATCGTCGATCCAGCCCGTGAGCGCCTGGGCGTCCGCCTCCGGCTGCCGGATCTCGACGGCCTTCAGCATCAGCGGATCGACGGCCGTGCGGTTGATGCTCTCGCCGGCCGCACGGCAGGTGCGGTAGCGGCGCCCCAGTTCCCGCCGCGCCAGCGGCCAGGCGGCATTGTAGGGAAAGGCGAAGTTGGTTGCAGCCGCATTGACGCCGCTCTGGCTGAGATAGGCGGCATTCCGGTCGAGATCCCGGGCGAGCCCACCTCCGCCCAGACGCCTGATCTTGCTGTGGGAATAAGTGTGGCAGCCGACCTCGTGACCTCGACGAGCGAGCTCGGCGCAGCCCTCCGGCGAGATCAGGGTGCGATCCGTCTCGACCCGCCCCCCAAGCCCTCCGGCGATATAAAACGTTCCGCGCACACCATGACGTTCGAGGATCGCGGCGCCGTTGTGCAGTGCTGTGTCCGGCACGTCGTCGAAGGTGAAGGATACGAGCGGCGCATCGGTTATGACGTCACGCGGTTTCGACGCGAGACGCCAGATCAGCCGGTTGGCGACGCGGTCGACAAGGCCGTCCACCCTCGACAGAGCCTGTGAAAAACTAGGCATGCGCCACCATCCTTTGTGCAAGCGGGCGTGGTTCGGTTGCAAGCGCTGCCGAGGACTGCAGGCGCAAACCGCAAATCGCGAAGAGCAAGGTAAACCACAGCACGTTCGGACCATCGAAGAAGAAGGCCTCGAGGCTGGCGCTGTAGATCGAATAGAGCCAGATCCGCAGGAACAGTCGCGTGAGATCGCTGTGCTGCCGGGCCGGCGGAATGCGCGAGATGTGATAGAGCGGGAGCACCACCAGCCAAAGCAGCGTGAGGATCAATCCGGGTATGCCGATCACCAGAAGCGTCTCGAGATAGGAATTGTGCGCATGGGCGGCGCGAACCGCCCAGGTCTCGATGCCGCCGCCGCTGAAGACCACTTCCTCGGTCTGCCAGAAAGCCTTGAAGCCGCGGCCGATAAACGGCTGTTCGGCGATCACCGAAAAGGCGAAGCGCCAGACGTCAGCGCGGTTCGTGAAGGTCGCGTCGATGCCGAGCGACGTGACGAATTCTCCAAGCGGACGGAAGACGGCCGACCCGACGGCGAAAAGGTTGAACAGGGCCACGCCGCCGATTGCAATCGGGATGCGCAGCAGGCGTACGCGTTCGAACAGCCATGCCAGAAGCAGGATGCCCGGCAGCATCGCCGTCGAGGTCTTCCCTCCCGTGTGGATGAGGAAGAAGAAGGCGAGGCCAACGATGGTCACGCCGACTAGCTTCGACCACCGATGCAGGACGTAAAGGCCGAGAAACGAGGCCAGCACCATGGCGACGGCCGCTTCGTTCTTGTGACGAAAATGGCCGCGCCACAGCCCTGCATGCATCGGCTCCAACACTTCGTCGGCCTGGTGAATGGACAGAAGCGGCTTGAACAGAACGCCGTAATAGGCAACCGCGAGCATGACGAGCGTCGAGATCGCCAGCATCTTGGCGAAGTGCCGCTCGTTGGCCGGCAGAAGCAGATAGACGTTGGCGTTGACCGCGACCATCGTCGTCAGGATGATCGCCTTGATGCCGTTGGCCGGATGAGCGGAAACCAGGCAAGCAAAGAGCACCCACAAAAGCAGGACCGCAAGCAGCACCCGCGGCTGCATCAGCCCGCGCCGCATCGGATGCAGCACACCGTAACAAGAGGCGCCGGCAAACAGCAGCAGTGCCACGATCTGGTTCAGCCGGCTGGAATTGTCACCGCCCGGCTCCAGCAGGCTTTCCTTGGTCAGGTCGACGAAGGAATGAAAGGGAATCCAGTAGTAGATGGAAATCGCCAGAAACAGGAAGGTCCCGACGCGGACCCTCAAGGTTTCTGCAGAATTGGCCGGATTGCCGCTGAGATCGGGCACGATGGCCGCCCTCTCACGGCGCCAGGGGCTGCGGACGACGGATGTATCTCCACAGACCGAGGGCAAGCGCAAGCGATATGCCGAGAACGATCCCGAGGAAACCGCCGCCGGCGAGCAGAACCACGGTGCGCGGCGGCCAGCTGCGTGCATTCGGCGGCAAGGCGCGCGAGATCACGCGAACATTGGTCGTGTCGATCTGCTGGCGTTCAGTGATCTGCTGGGCACGCGCCAGGTGGGTCTCATAGATGGCGGCCTTGGCACGGGCGTCCCTTTCGAGATCGCGCAGCTGTACCTGGGCTTCGTTGTCGGAAAATACGTTCGACTTCTCGTCGCTCGCCTTGGCGCGCAAGGCCGAAAAGGCCTGCTGCTCCCGGTCCATGTCCGCCTTGGCGCGATCGAGGATGCGGCGCGCCTCGTCGGCCATGGCCGATTCCAGGTTCGCGCGCTCCGAGCGCGCGTTGACGAGGCGCGGATGGCGCTCGCCATAGGTGCGCTGCATCGAGGCGATCTGCTGCTGCAGCACGTTGTACTGTTCGCGCAGGTTCGTCATGTTGACGGATTCGAACTCGGAAGCGCTTGCGGTCCGCCCTTGCGCGATCGCGTCGTTCATCTGCCGGTAGCGGGTATCGGCCTGGATGAAGCGCTGCTGGGCGTCGAGGACCTGGGTGTTGAGTTCGTTCGAAAGCTGATTGCTCACGAGCTGGCCGTCATTGGTCGACTGCAGCCCGTTCTTGCGGCGGAAATCCTCGACCGCCCGTTCGGATTCGGTGACGTTGTGGCGAAGCTCGTCGAGCCGGGCGTTGAGGCTTTGTGCGACGCGACCGGCACTCTCTGCGGCGGACTGAAACAGCTCCTGCTCGAAGGCCGCGACGATCGCGTCCGACAGCGTCACCGCTTTCGCAGGCTCTTCGCTCCAGACCTTCATCACCACCACGAAGGACCGCTCTTCGCGCCGGGCTTCCACCCGCTCCGACAAGGCGCGCATGGCGGCAAGCTCGTTTCCGGCCTGCTGCTCCGCCTTCGTCGAGAAGAGGTTCTTCAACGAGCTGAAGGCCGAGGGCTTCACGAATTCCGGATCCTCGGTGAGGCGCAATTGGGTGATAACCCGCGACAGCACGTTGCGCGACGTCAGGATGCGCAGCTTGCTTTCCACTTCCAGCAATTGCGCGTCGCGCTGCGGGTTGCTGGTGAAGACGTCATCGCTGACGACATTGAGGTTGGACGGATCGACGACGATATCGGTGTAGACCGTATAGCGCGGCGTCGCCGTCATCGCATAGGCGAGCGCACCGCCCACACACAGGACGAGCGCCAGCACGATCCAGATGAGCCCGTCGCGCAACCAGCCGATGATATCGTCGATGCCGATCCTGTTAAGGTCGCTCAACCCGGGAAAGTAGCTATCACGAGGCGCGTTAGCCGTACTGGACACGGGACGCGCCACGTCAGTGGGGTGGGGCGTGGCGTTCGGAATATCTCTGGATTGGCGCTGGATTTCGGCGGGCCGGTCTGTTGCCGACCTGTCGGCGGCAGTCTCCGCTTCGTGAAGGTCTGACGAGAGCAGATCGAGCAACGAGCCTCTTTCGACCGGTGCACGCTGCTCGCGTGCCGGTTGGCTGGCCCCCTGTTTTCCGGCCTCGTCCGGCCTATACATAAGCATCCCTCACGCACGCCCATCAAGACGCGAAGATCGTGACCCCGCGAGCCGCCTTCTAGCGCAGAATTAAGGTTGTACGGTGAATATTCCGTTAAACGGCAGGATTGTCGCTTAACCCATGGCTTCAGAAGTCGGTCAACAACCGGCTCCAGCTCTCCGATGCCAGGCCGCCGACATAGATATCGTTGCGCTGGGCCGCGTCTTTCAGATCGGCATGCCGCGTCACCATGCAGAAATAGCCGCGATGGTGGAAAGACAGCCATCTCTGGCGCGAGATCGCATTCATGAGGAACGGCTGCGAACTGCCGACGGCGAGCGCATAGCCTTCGGCGTCAAGCGCATGGAACATCTGTGCGGTGACGTCGAACTCGCGACCGGCCTCGCAGACGACGTTGAGCACCGTCGCCCGCTCGCCGGCCTTGCCGAAGTAGAGATAGGCGCCGATGACGCGCCCGCTCTCGTCTCGAACCTCGCGGCAGAGAAGATTGCCGAGCGGCGTGTTCAGTCGCGCGACCATCACCAGCCAGTCGAATTCGCTGCGCGACCAGACCGGCCGGACGGAAAAGCGCTGCAGCATCGGTTCTGCGAGATCGACGAAGGCGGCGGGGTCGATGGCGTGCGTCGTGCAGCCGGCCACCGGATCGGGTTTCGTACGCGGGCGGCGGCGGCGCAACAGCCGGTCGGCAAGCGCGAGCGGCTTGGAAAGGATCGGGGATCGGAGCGCGCGCACTTGCCGACCAACCGTCAACCCCCAGGCTTTGAACGGCCGGAAGGAGCGACGCCAGTCGAGGCTCTGGATCGGCAGCACGACGCCTCCGCCGGCAACCCAGTGATCGGCGCTGACCGGAGACGAGTTGTCGGAAAAGCACATGTCCTGGCGTGTCGCCCGCATGGCGCGCGCCAGGCAGGCGGCGCCGACTGCACCGGCCTTGCCTTCGGACATGAAGGCGCAGAGAAGCTTCGCCACCGTCCGGCGGCCGTTGACCGTGAACTCCATGGGAAGCGCCAGGATGGCGCTGCCGATGCTGCCGGAGCCGTCGTCGTAGACGATGCTGCCGTGTTCCGGCGCGTATAGCGGGCTGCCGAAGAAGATGGTCTCGACATAGTTCTGCAGTTCCAGGCTTGCGCCCTGCTCCCGCTTGCGAAAGATCCGGGTGAACATGCTGCTGACGGCCGGGATATCCCGGGGTTCCATGGCACGCACATTGCCCATGCGGGGCATTTCCCGTCCGAGCGACCGTGCGGCCTGGATTTTTCCCAGTTCAGCCTCCATGCGCCACCCCTGTCGACAGGGAAGCTGCACCGGCCTGCTCCCGATCGCGCCGCACGAAACGCAGGAAGACCGCCCATGAGACGATCACCATCGCGATCTCGATCACGTAGAAGGAAATGAACGTGCCTGTCGGCGGTGCGTACCAGGTCGCCCAAGCGGTGAGTGCCGCCCCGAGCACGCTGCCAAGCCCCATAACCGACGCGCGCGCCGGATGGTGGCCGGACGCGCCAAGCGCCTCCATCGCCACCGACCACATGGCAAGCGGCACGACCACCCAGCACAGGATGCGAACGAAGGAAACGAGAGAGACGTAGTCCTTGCCGAAGAGATAGGGAAGCACCGGCGCCAGCACGAAGACGGCGACGGCTGCGGCAATGCTGATCGAGGTGGCCGCAAACAGCACCTTGCGCACGCGCTCGAAGGCATGATGCAGGCCGGCTGCAGTCGCCTTTGCCGAACCGGGATAGATCAACCGGTTCAAGGCCTCGACCGACAGGTAGCTGCTCTCCAGCATGCGCCGCGCGACGCTGTAGCTGGACATGACCTCGGCACTCGCGACCAGGCTCAGGACCAGAAGATCGGCGTTCTGCCGGACGGCGCGCAGGATGAACGGGATACTGAAATAGAGCCCGAGCGGCAGCTCTTCCCGCACGATCCCGTAGGTCGGGCGTCCCAGTCCCTTGACCGCCCGCCAGCAGCCAAGGGCCACGATCACATGGCACACGAACTGCCACACGGCCCAGGAGGCAACCGACGCCACTCCGAAGGCGATGCAGGCGAGCGCTGCAGCTATGGTGCGCGCCAGGGCGAAGCCGACGACCACCTTGTTGGCCGAGGCAAAATTCGAATGCGCGAGAAAGATCTGCTCCGCCAGCACGATGACGCGCACGAAGATGATGTTGGTCACGAGCATCAAGGTGATCACCGTGACATTGGTCACGGGATCGGGCGAAAGCGTAAAGAAGAACGGCAACACCGCCGCGCCAAGCAGCACCAGCAGCACGCCGCTGATCGCAGTCAGGATGATGTTGTGGCCGAGCATCTGTGGGTACATGCTGCGGTCGCGCGCGACGCGGCGCACCAGGCACTCCATCGCGCCGAGACCGCACAGGTGAACTGCGATGTTGGCAACGGCCGTGATTGCGACGAAGACGCTGAACTCATGCACGCCGAGAAAACGCGCGAGGATCGCAAAGGTCAGGAGTTGCGCAGCCGAGCCAATGACAAGGCTGCCGCCGGATGCAGCATAGGATATGATCATCGAGAGGAACGGTTTGTGCGCGCGTTCCTTCACACCTTCCGAAGCCATTCCGATCTGCCCTTGATCTCAACCGCTCATTGTTACGCTCAAAAAGCGTTCAATGACAGCGAGCACCCGCCTCTGATCACGCGCACGGTAACAGGCAGAAATGATTGCGCGGTTAACGTGCTCGCAGCAATTGTATTTCAGCTTCCGTTTACTCAATTACACTAGGCTGCGGTCCGCACGTCTACAGAGTTTTCCAGCGACATGAGGAGTGGCCGTGGCGCACGACGACATCAATCCGACCGACCGACCGACCGAAGACCGGGCCGCGACACTGCACCGGTTCATGGGTGTCGAACTGGAACTTGCGCCCGACGTCCTGGTTCCGCGGGAAGAAACGGAGCTTCTTGGAAGAAAGGCCGTTTCGATCCTTGAAGGCGGCCCTTCGGACGTCACCATCATCGACATGTGCTGCGGTTCCGGCAACCTCGCCCTTGGCATCGCCAGCGAGATCCCCTCGGCGCGTGTCTGGGGCGCGGATCTGACGGACAGCACCGTCGCGCTTGCCCGCCGCAACGTCGATCGGCTCGACCTCGGCTCGCGCGTCTCCATCCGGCAGGGCGATCTTTTCGCGGCGCTTGAAAGCGACGATCTGCAAGGCAAGATTGACGTCGTGGTCTGCAATCCGCCCTATATCTCGACCGGCCGGCTGGAGGGCGACCGCGCGCACCTGCTCGAGAGCGAGCCGCGCGAAGCCTTCGACGGCGGCCCCTACGGCATTTCCATCCATCAGCGCCTGATCCGCGACGCGCTTGCCTTCCTGAAGCCGGGAGGCTGGTTGTTGTTCGAGTTCGGCGAGGGCCAGGAGCGGCAGGCAGCCGCCCTTCTCTCACGGGCGAAAGCCTATGCACCGGTCACCTTCGCGACCGACCGCGACGGCAAACCGCGTGTCGCCATCGTCCAGAAAATCGCCGACCCGGCGGCGGGCGCCGGAGAGCTCGCCCGATGAGCGAAATCCGTTCGCTAGAATACGCGGACGTTCCAGCGGTCGCCGGAATGTTCCAGCGGGTGTTCCGCGAGGAGCGGACCACTTCGTCAGCCCTTGCCGACTATATGCGGCAGCTCTATCTCGACGGACCGAACTCCGATGCGGAAATCAGACCGCTGGTGCATGTGAACGACGAAGGCCGGATCACCGGTTTCGTCGGCGTCAACGCGCTGCCGATGACGCTGAACGGCCGGCCTCTGCGCGCCGCGATCTGCGGATCGCTGATGGCGGAAGACCGTGAAAGCGATCCCTTGGCCGGAGCGCGCCTCATGAAGGCGTTCCTCGCCGGTCCGCAGGATCTATCGTTCAGCGAGACGGCAAGCGAAGTCTCGGTGCAGATGTGGACGCGGCTTCGCGGCGTGGTTCTGCCGCAGTACAGCCTTGACTGGGTGCGCGTCATCCGTCCGGCGACGTTCAGCCTCAGCGTCGCCTCGAACCGTATCAAGCCCGCCCGGCTCGCCGCACCCTTCGCGCGTGCCCTCGACAATTTCTATCGCAAGCGCATGGGCCAGGGCGAGCAGCGCTGGTCCGCCCTGCCCGAAGCGGGAGCGGCACCGGCCGGCTTCACCGCGACCGAGACGGACCGCAGCGGCTTTGCCGCCGTCGTCGACCAGTTCACCGCGCAATTTCCGCTTCGCCCGGAATGGAGCGATGGCCAGCTCGACCACATCCTTGCCGATGCTGAAAAGAAACCGGAGCAGGGCGAGCTCGTCTACGCGCTGGTAACGGCCCGCACGGGCACCGTCGTCGGAGCCTTCGGCTACTACGCCAAGGCCGGTGAAATCGGTCGGGTGCTGCAGATCCTGGCGCGGCCCGGGCAGGCCGGGCCGGTCATCGACTGCCTGGTCGACGCAGCGTCGAGACGGGGCCTTGCGGGCTTGCGCGGACGCACGCAGCCGGCGCTGATGGAAGCCATGCTCGGCCGACGCATCGCCTTCGTGCACGTCGCCTCGACCGTCGTGCATTCGCGCGACCAGGAGATTGTCGAAGCCTGCCGCGACGGACAGGGCTTCTTCAACGGTATTTCCGGCGAATATTGGAGCCGGTTGATCGGCGGCAGCTTCTCTTGAGCATGACCAGCGGTCCGGCCAGTCCTCAATAGCCGGCGATCTCCTCCACGGGCTGCACCAGTTGCGGCCCGAGATGCAGGTAGCGCGTCGCCTTGCGCTTGGCCGCGATATCCGCCCAGACCCGTTCGACCTGCACAATGGTCAGGCCGGCCGCTTTGGCGACGGCGTCAATCTCGATCCCGTGGTTGAGGCCGTATAGGCAGAGGTCCATGCGATCGTAAGGCAGGGAGAAATAAAACTCCTCCTGCGTCTGCTCCAGCGAATAGGTGTCGGTCGTCGGCGGGCGACGGCAAACTTCGGCGGGAACGCCGAGATGGGCGGCAAGCGCATAGACCTGCGACTTGTAGAGATGGGCGATCGGCTTGACGTCGGCGGCGCCATCGCCGTTCTTGACGAAGAAGCCCTGGTCGTATTCCAGCCGGTTCGGCGTGCCGAGCACGGCGAAGTTCAGCCGGTCGGCATGGTAGTACTCGACCTGCTTGCGGGTACGCTGCTTCATGTTGGTGGCCGCAACGACACCGAGATAGACCGACGGCGGCATGCGGTGTTTCGATTGCACGCCTTCAGGGCTCTGAACCACCAGCGAGGAGATGTTGTAGCCTTCGCCCTCGAGTGCATTGGCGATGACGACCTTCGAGGCCCATCCGTCGCCATAGTTTGGAACCAGTTCCCGAATGAAGGCGTCGCGGCGCTCGTAGCAGCCCATGGCCTTGAGCGTCGGCCCGATGTCCTCGACGATCGCCTCGACGCCGAAGGTTTCAGCCACCAGCCGGCCGAAGCGCAGGCTTTCCGGATCGGAATCGTTTTCCGGCATGAACAGGCAGAAGACGTTCTTGGCGCCGACCGCGCGCACCGCAAGCGCCACGGAGACGCTCGAGTCGATGCCGCCGGAGAGCCCGAGCACCAGACCGCGCTTCTTCATGGAGCGCAACTGCCCGCGCAAGCCGGAAACGATGCGGCCGGTCTCGGCCGCATGGTCGATCGTCAGGGTTTCGGCCGAAAACAGGCCCGTGCCCCCGGTTGTTCTGATGTTCATTGTGCAGGCTCCATCGTCTCGGCGGCAAGTCGGCGGCTGACCTTGCCGGTATCCGTCTTCGGCAGTTCGGTGCGGAATTCGATGATCTTCGGCACCATGAAATCCTCGAGGTGGCGGGTGCAGTGGCGAATGATGTCCTTGTCGGTCAAGTCAGGATCCGTACGCACCACAAGGGCGGCGATCGCGTGGCCGAGCACCGGATCGGCCACACCGACCACGACGGCCTCGGCGATGCCGGGATGGGCATGGAGCACGGTCTCGACTTCCTTGGGCGCCACCTTCTCGCCACGGGTCTTGATGATGTCGTCCTTGCGGCCGACGAAATAGAGAAAGCCCTCTTCGTCCGTCTGGAAGAGGTCGCCCGTATAGAGCACCTTTTCCCACGGGTTCGGTCCGGGCCGCAGCATGCGCTCGGTCGCCGCGTCGTTGCGCCAGTAGCCCTGCATCACATGCGGCCCGCGGATAACGAGTTCGCCGGGAACGCCCGGCGGCACACGGCTGCCCTCGTCGTCGACGACGAAGGCTTCCGTATTCGGGATGGCGATGCCGACGGAGCCCGGCCGGCGATCCAGCTCCTCCGGCGGCAGGTAGGTGCAGCGCTTGCACTCGGTCAGCCCGTACATCGAATAGAGCCGCGCGCCCGGGAAAAGCTCGCGCAGGCGGGCGATGTGCGGCGGCGGCAGCGCCGCGGCGGTGTTGGAGAGATAACGCAGGCTCGGCAGGAACCCGGGCTCCAGATCGCGCATCTGCAGGATCATCGCCGCCATCGTCGGCACCAGCGGGAAGCCGGTAACGCCCTCCTCGCGGATACGCTCGAAGATCGCATGCGGGAATGCAAAGGACTTTTCGAGCACCAGCGTCGCGCCGAGCCTGATCGCCATCAGCAACTGGTAGAGACCATAGTCGAAGGCGAGCGGCAGCACGTTGAGGATGATGTCGTCGTGCTCGTTGCGCAGGTAGGTGGTGATCGATTCCGACGCCGCGTCGATATTTCGATGGGTCATCATCACGCCCTTCGGGCGCCCGGTCGAACCCGACGTGTAGATCAGCATCGCCAGATCGACGTCGATGCCGCCATGCGGCACCGGCGTCGCCGCCGCCGACAGGCAGCCCTCGAAGGGCACCGCGCCGGCGGGCGACTGGCCACTCGGCGCCGCGGTCGATGCAACGAAGATGTCGACCTTGCCGCTGCTTTGCGCCCGGGCTTCCGCCACCACCGACATCAGCTTGGCCTGCGTCAGGATCGCGGCCGGCTCGCAGTCGTCGATAATGTAGGCGAGCTTGTCCGCCTTGGTCGAGGCGTTGATCGGGCTGAAGGTCGCACCCGCCTTCAGGATCGCAAAGATCGAGAGGGCCGCCTCCCAGCAATTGTCCATGAACACGAGGACGCGGTCGTTGCGCTTGACGCCTGCGTTAGCCAGTGCGGCCGCCAGCCGGCCCGACAGCTCGTCGAACTCGCCGTAGCTGAGCCGCTTGCGATCGGTGACCAGCGCCGTCTTGGCCGCATGCCGTGCCGTATTGCCGATGAGAAATTGCTCGAACCGCATGGAACGCCCTCGGGTCTTGGTTAGGCCGTGGCCGGCACTCCGGCCTTTGCCTCGATGAAGGCCGAGATGCGGGCGAGCGAGTCGAGGTTCGCAGGCACGATGTCGGCGTCGGCCATGGCAATGCCGAACTGGTCTTCGATGAAGGCGACGAGTTCGAGAACGCCGGTCGAGTCGATGATATCGTTCTCGATCAGCGAAGCGCCGTCGGCGAGATCGTAGGAGGTATCGCCAAACAGGAAGTTCTCGATGACAAAGGCCCTGACCTTGTCCTTGATGGTTTCCGTCATTTCATGTCCTTTCCCAATGGGTTTCAGGCCGCCTGAGCGGCGCGGATGCTGGTGCCGGTAAAGGTCTGCAGCCAGAGCTGCGTCGACAGGATGCCGACGAAAGCGGCGTTGTCCCTGAAGCCGGTGGTCGGTTGCGACTGGCATTTCTCGTAGAGCTTGCTCACGGCCTTGGCATTGAACAGACCGTTGTCGCCGATGCGCGTCTCGCTCATGGCATCGCGAACGTAATCCAGTTCGCCGGCGCCGGTGAACGAATGGCTGTCGGGCGCGCGATAGGGCTGCTTGGTGCGCTGACCGATCGTCGGCGGAAGCAGATCCTTCGTCGCTTCGCGCAGGATGTGTTTTTCCACCAGGCCCTTCAGCTTCATCTCGGGCGGCAGACGCGTCGCGAACTCGACGAGCCGGTGGTCCAGGAACGGGAAGCGCCCCTCGATCCCGTGCGCCATCGCCATGCGGTCGCCCTGGCTGGAGAGAATGTAGCCGGGCAGAAGGAAACGGCTTTCGAGATACTGCGCCTGGTGCAGCGGATGCCAGCGACCGAAGGCGGCAGGAAGCCGGCTCGCCAGATCTTCGGCGGCGTCGTAGCCCTTCAGCGTGGCGCGCAGATCGGGAGAAAAGAAGATCTTGGTGGCGGCCGTGCTCTTGAACCGCGGCCGATGCGAGAACAATGGGTCGTCGAGCGGCACGTCGCCGGCGCCGAAGAAGGCAGCGAGATACTCCGCCGATTGCTGCTGCAGGCCGGGCAGGTATGGGTAGAGCTTCCGGAACAAATGCGGGCGGATCTTCGAACCGGGCTGGCGGCCGCAGAAGCGACGCACCCGCGCCTCCTTGAAGATATCGTAGCCGGCAAAAACCTCGTCGGCGCCCTCGCCCGTCAGCACGACCTTCAGCCCTTGCTCGCGCACGAGGCCCGAGAGCTGGTAAAGCGGAGCCGGTGCCGTGCGGATGATTGGACGTTCGGCGAAACGGACGACCTGCGGGAACACTTTCGCAATGTCGCCGGCGCGACAGGCGACCGCGCTATGATGCGTGCCGAGAGCCTTCGCCATTTCCATCTGGAAGGCGCTCTCGTCGTGCTCGACGCTATCGAAGGTTACGGAAAACGTGCGCAGACCCTGCGGCGCCATTCCCGCCGCAAGTGCCGAGACAATGGAGCTGTCGAGCCCGCCCGAAAGATAGGAGCCGACGGTCACGTCGGCCCGCATGCGGATCCGGGTCGCATCGGTAAGAAGGGCGCGCAATTCCTCAGCCGCGCTGCGCTCATCCGTAAACAATGGCGGCGCGTCGTGATCCGGATAGTCGAGTTGCCAGTAGGGGCGGATCGACGTCCTGCCCTTCTCGACGATCATCAGGTGAGCCGGCTCAAGCTCGTGAATGCCGCGAAAACCGGTCCGCGGCGCGATCGGTGCCCAAAGGGTAAAGATCTGATCGAGCGCAACCGGATCGAGTTCGGCGGGTATGCCGGGAACCTGAAGCAGCGCCTTGATTTCGGAGGCGAAATAGAATGTCCCGCCATGGGTCGTATAAAACAGCGGGCGCACGCCCATGCGGTCGCGCGCCAGCATCATGCGCTGGCGGCGTCGATCCCAGATCGCGAAAGAGAAATCGCCATTGAGGACGGACAGGCAGTCCTCGCCCATCTCGGCGTAGAGGTGCAAGATGACCTCGGTGTCGCTTCCGGTGCGGAACCGCCGCCCCTTGGCGCGCAGTTCCTCGCGCAATTCGACGTAGTTGAAGATCTCGCCATTGAAGGCAATCGAAAGGTCGCCGGCTTCGTCGGACATCGGCTGCTGGCCGTCGCCGAGACCGACGATCGAGAGCCGCACATGGGCGAGCCCGGCCTCCGGCGCGGCAAGAATACCGCTTTCATCCGGGCCGCGATGCGCGATCGCAGAGGCCATCCTTTTGAGAAGGATTTCCGCATCCGGGACCGACCCGAAATAGCCACCGTAACCGCACATGCCGAGATACTTTCACACCGTTCGATCACTGCCGGACCATAAACCGCATGACGGAATCATGGGTTAATCTCCGGCATTTTCTAGTTGTATGGTAAATACCGCCGTTCAGGCGCCGCCTTGAGGATGCGCGCCGCTGGCCTCTGCCGTCAGCGCTCCGGAATTCGTCTTTTCGATGCCATCCTGAGCATCAGATACAGAAACAGGATTGGCCAGAAAACGCAGACCAGAAGCCCGGCGAAGCGATACATGTTCCAGGGTGCATGCGCCTGCAAGCCTTCGAGATAGGTCATCGCCACAAGAAAAAACGCCGTCAGGCCATAGGCGACACCGGCAACGTATAACCAGGACATGCGACCGCCCTCCGCGACGCGCCACAACCGAAACCAGGAAATAGCAATAGCGAACTTATACCACCGGAAGTAACATCTTGAAACGAAGAATTAACTTTAAGCGGAGGCATGGTTAACCGAACCGGAGATCGTTTCGGCTCTCGGCCAATGCCCGGAGCATTGCCATTCGCGTTCTAAAGACACGGAACGAATTTGAGCTGCCAGCAGTCCTTAGCGGGTGCCCTCGCGGGCCACGAACAGCAGGTCGAAACCGCGGAACTCCCGGCGCGCGATCGATTTGCGCAGCGCCGTCCAGATGGCCGAGGGATTGTCGAGGCGGAAACCTTTGAAGCTGCGGATCAGCCCGACAGTGGCGGTCATGGTGCGAAGGACGCGTGACAGCCTGGAGCCCGTCAGCGACGCAAACAGGATCTGCGGGTGGACCGCCAGCAACACCCCGGCCGTCCGCGTCCGATCGATCGTTCGGAACTGGTCCAACGCACGATACTCGTAACCTTCGATGTCGATCTTGAAACAGAGCCGTTCGGTCCGCGCCATGTCCTGAAGGGTTGCGATCGTCACGGTGCGCGCCCGGATCGCCTCGCCGTCGTCGTCGGCGATCAGGGCCGATGTTTCGGAGCTGCCGAAACCGCCGCCGACGGAATGCAGCACGAGAACGTCATCCTCCGACAGCGCGGCATTGATGACCCGCACCTCGCCACAATTCTCCGGCTGCATTTCCTTGAGGATGCCGAAACAGACAGGGTCGGGCTCGACCGTGATGACGTTGTCGGCAATCTGGGCCGCCCAATAGGGTGTCACGCCGATCCAGCCGCCGATGTCGATGAAGGTCGTCTTGGCGTCGACCAGGCGTTCGATGTTCTGGAACGTGCAGGGCTCCCAGTCACCGTTCTGCAGCCGCGCGAAAAAGCGCTTCTTTTCCGGCTTGTCGGGAAACTGAACGGTCTTGTGGAAATAGGTGATCGAACGCATGGCGTTTCTCTAGCCCATATCCGGACGAAGCGGAATCGATTTTGCGAAGGGCTCGTATGCCCGAAGCGAATGACTGCCCCGGCGCATCACCGTCTGCATTTTCGGGAAGGACCGCCCGTACAAGGGAGCTGCCGACGTCAGGCGTCCACCGGCTCCATCGAACCGCGGGCCTCGCTGAGTTCCGCCGTCGTCTGCGCGAGGCGGTCGGCAAGAACACGCATGATTTCCACCGCCATCTCGGGGAAATCGGCCAGAAGTTTAAGGAAATCGTCCTTGCGGATGCGCAGGGCTTCGAGCGGCGTGCTGGTGCGCACGGTCGCCGTGCGTGGCGTATTACAGAGAATGGCGATTTCGCCAACGATCGAATTCTGCTCGACTTCGGCGATCTTGAACGGTCCGCCCGCCGTATTGATCAGCACCTCGGCCTTGCCGGAAAGAATGACATAGGCGGCGTCGCCGATGTCACCCTGGTAGAAGAGCGCTTCGCCAGCGCTGTACATGACCCTGTCGGACGTGAAGGCCAGAAGTTTCAGCTTTGCCGGCGGCAATCCCGAGAAAAGGGTTATTCGGCGCAGCATTTCGACTTCATCTTTGAGCAACATCACAATCCGTGTCTCCGAGTTCCCGTCGGGAGCAACTTGCCTCCCGCATCGCGGCGGGACCATATGCTCGTGCCCTGACATTAATATTACATCAAGATGCCATTTCCTTATAGTCAGGTCGTTCATCCACATTGGCGTCGTGCAGCAGGCGCCCGTTCTCGAAACGGGCGACGCGATCGAAGAGGTCCGTCAACGCCGGATTGGCGAGGACCCAGATCACCGCCGGATCGCGTCCGCCCTGATCGAGCATCGCAAAAACGTTGCGGACGACCTGTTCCTGGACACGCTGGTCGAGCGCCAAGAGCGGCTGATTGAAGATGTAGTAATCGCAATTGCGGATCAACGCGCGCGCAAGATCGAGCTTTTGCCGCTGCGCGGCGGTCAGCCGCTTGCCGCCGGCGCCGACATTGAAATCGAAGCCGAAGGAAAGCACTTCGTTGTAGAGGCCGCCAGCCTCGAAGAGATCCCGGACGATGGCGCGGATTTTCTCCGAGCCGTCGGCGTGTTTGTGACCGATACGTCCGAAGAGCACGTTGTCGATGATGCTGCCGGACGCGATGAAGCGGTTCGGACGGTAGTGCTCTATCATGCCTGCGAGATCGGCCGGCAGGCCTTCGTCGAACTCGCGCCGGGCGGCAACGATCTTCGCCATCACCTCGTCCGTCAACAGACCGAAGCGGTGCCGCGGCTCGATATAGTCGAAGCAAAGCCTGATCACCTTGATCTGGTCGTCCTCGGAAACCTCGCCCTTGCCCTTGGTGCGGACCTTCTGGAGGATGGCCTCATAAACCGGGATTTCCTCGGCAGTCATGAAGGTCAGCTGCTGGAAGAACGGGTGATCCGGCGGCAAGTCGCGGAACAGTTCGACGACGTTCTCGGCGATCTCGATGCCCATCTCGTAGAAGACATCGCGCAGGCCGACCCGCTGCAGGATCGTCTTGAAGAACGGATGGTTCTCCAGCGCGTCTGCCCATACCACCTGATCGGTGATGGTGCCGAACAGCATGTTTTCGCCGATCGTCGCCTCGACGTTGTAGGTCCCGGGCTCGAAGAACACGACAAGGTCGCTGAGCTTTTCCTTTTCGAGACGCAGCCGGAGCGCGCTGCGCATCTCGACGATGCCAGCGGCAAACTCCGCATGCTCATGGGGATCGATGGTCGAGCGCACGGCCAGCGCCATGACGTCGTTGGTCAGAAGCACGGCGTCGAGAACCGGCCGGATCTGCACGAGCAGATCGTCCGGCCCGTTCGCCCCGGCGGATCCATAGTCGATCCAGTCGCTGTTGACATCGAGATACGGGTTGCCGGCCAACCGGGCCTCGGTCACCTCCCACTTGCGGTGCGTCGCTCGCTCGCCCTCATAGACCTCGTTCGTGAGCGGCGCATGCTTCAGCCCGTAAAGGATGTTGTCGCCGAGGCTGCCCTGGAAGACGTAGACGTCGGACGAAGCATAGGCGATCCGCCGGCCGGTCACCGATTCCGGCAGCTCCAGAATGTCCTGACCATCGACGAGCACCTTGCCGCTTGCCGGCCAGACGAGGCGGCCGAAGGCTTCGGCGAGCACTTCGCCGCCGCCCATCAGCGCCACCTTCTCGCCGGGCTGGACCTGCAGCGAGACATGGTCGAGCAACGTCGAGCCGCCGTCGTCGATCACCGTCAGATTGACGGCCGCAAGCGGGCCGGCGAGCGGCGCCGCAGCGGTCGTCGCCACCGCCTGCACTTTGGGATCGAGCAGCGTGTCGACGCTGAACTGCTCGACCACCTGCGCATATTTCACCTGGACGTCCTGGCGGGCCTGGTCCCAGTCGATCAGTTCCTTCAGCGGACCCGGCAGGTCCTTGTAGGCGCCGATGACGGCGACGAGCTGGCCGATATCGAGGCGGCCCTGCAGGGCGAAATAACCGCCGATCGCGTAGAACAGGAAGGGCGTGACCTGCGCCAGGAAGTTGTTGATGAACTTGACGAGGAATTTCCACTGGTAGAGGTCGTAGCGGATCTGGAAGATCCGGCCGAGGCGAGCCGCAATGTCGGCGCGCTCGTAGTTCGACGTGTCGTGACCGCGGATCGCGCCGATGCCGTCGACGATTTCGCTGACGCGGCCGGAGAGCTCGCGCGCCGTCAACTGCCGCTCGCGTCCAAGCACGAGGAGCCGCTTGCGCATGCGCGGAATGATGATTGCCTGAACCGCGACGATCAGCGTTGCGATCAGCCCGAGCCAGAAGCTCTGCAGGAGGATGAACACCAGCGCCGTCAAGGCCTGGCCGCCGAGCAGCGCAGGCGAGACGAAGGCATCGCCGGTGAAACCGCCGAGCGGCTCGACCTCGTCCTTGATCATCGTCGCGATTTCGGCGGGCTTCACCCGCTTGAAATGGCTGGGCGGAAAACGCAACACCCGGTCGACGAGTTCGAAACGGATGCGCCGCAACAGCCGCTCGCCGAGCCGGCCCTTGAAGGTGTTGATGTAGAATTTGAAGAGGCCGTTGACCACCACCAGCGCCAGGAAAACCAGGCTGAGGGCGAGCAGCATGCCTTCGCGGCCGAGGTGGAAGCCGTCAAAGACATTGAACGTGCCCAAATACGGCAGGTCGAAGGATATCGGCAAAAAGGCCTGCGTGGCCTCCGGGCTGTCGAAGCCATCGCCCTGAATCGGCCCGTTGACGATCTGCTTCGGCAGATCGAACGACAGGAAGTAAGGGATCATCGACAGCGCGACGACAACCAGGATCCAAAGCTGGTCCTTGCGCGTGTGGGTCCAGATATAGCGGGAAAGGCGTGGTTCCATGTTACTGGCGATAGGACCTTATTGAACACGACTGCTGCTGGCGGGCCGGGTTGCCACATGTCCCCTGCACGCATCACTCTTCGGCGACACCTTCGGACGGGTGCCCCACGGCACGCTCCTGAAGGGACGCCTGCATATTCCGCCCGGCGCCGAATCCGGTTGATCGATTATGCAGGTGCGAGGGAAATCTGCAATGGACGCGGTTTCCAACAGGCGGCCTTGAAGTCAACCGGCAGAGGTCGACGCTCCCGAAAGCACACGCCGTTATTGCACTCGCTCGATGCGCAGCTTACAACGACCGCATGAAACAAACCAGCCATCCCCCCTGCCAAACCAGCGATTGGTACGAGCATGCCTTCGATCTCGCACGTGGCATCGCCGCCTATACGCGCAGTCCGCTGATCGAAGGGATCGGCCGGGTGATCGCCAAGCATCCCGACGCCCATATCGCCAATGCCTTCAATCACAAGCAGGTCGCCTGCAAGGTCTGGGCGCGCGATACGCTGTTTGAGGTCGCGGGCCCCTCCTATGGCAAGATCGCCATTCTCGGCGGCTGGTACGGCATTCTCGGCGCCATGCTTCTGGAAGACCAGCGCTTCGACGTGGCAGCCGTCGACAGCTTCGACATCGACCCGGACGTCGAAGCGGTGGCGCGGACGCTGAACGCTGCCTTTCCGGACAAATTTCACGCCGTGACGGCTGACATGTACGCGATCGACTACGCCGCGCTCAAGGCGGACCTGGTGATCAACACGAGCTGCGAGCATATCGCGGACCTCAAGGCATGGCTCGATCGCATTCCGGCCGGCACGCGGGTTCTGCTGCAATCCAACGACTATTTCAGCGAGCCGACGCATATCAACTGCGTGGCCTCGGTCGAGGAATTCGCCAAGCAGGCGGCATTGAAGACGGTCGAATTCGCCGGCGCGCTGCCGACGAAAAAATACACCCGCTTCATGCTGATCGGCACGGTCTGAACCGATCGGAAATGCACGTGTCTGGCCAGACGGCACCCATGCGCTTCGGCACCGTTGCCTGTCTTCGGCAGCGGCAGCTAGTGCCGCTCCTCGACGTTCAGTCATGCGTCTCGGCAGCTCTTGCTTTCATCTCGCTCCAGAGGGACGACGCGGTTCCGGCGAAGGCCCTGTAGCCTGCTTCAAACGGATGTCCGTCGTTATCAGGATAAAAGCGCTGCCCGGCCAGGATCGCATCCCGCAATGCGTCGGTCGTTGCATCGACCGCACTACGATACGGCAGATCAAGCCGACCGGCGATTTTCCGAATTTTATCCTCAAGTGCGATCTGACGTTCAACACTGCGAATGAAGCCGGGATCGGCAACGGCCAGCTGGCCACCACGCCGAAGATGCTCGAAAACCACACGCTCCTTGGACGGGATGAGCAACAGCCCTACGCGTCCCCGTCCCTGCGCGGCCCAGTCGGCCGCGAAACGTTCAAAGTCCGCAAACATCGCTGCCGTCTCGGACGAGGCCAAATCGCTCATGCGACCGGCATCATCCACATAGCGCCGCGAAACGGGCGGAATCCCGTCCGGGAACCGGTAATAATCTGAGGTTTCATCGCTGCCCGCACCAAGGAGGCGCGCGTACAAACTCGCCACACGGTCCTTAATCGCATACTGATAAGCGCTCAGAAGCGCGACGTTCTCGAACAGCTTCGTCTTGATGCTCGCCGATCGCGCCTTGGTGCATTGCGTATGGCTTCCGGTCGGGCTGAAGAGAGCCTGCAGGTGAAGCCGCGCCTGCTCTGCGAGCCAGAAGTCGGAACGCGCGTTCATGATATCGCAGGCCGAAAAAACGATCGCGAAGTCGTTGCCTGGAAAAATGGCGACGATCGCGCCTTTGGCTCCATTTGCCAGCGCGTCATGGATGAGCGCGTGGTAGGTGTAGATGCCGTAGCTTCCGACACCGAAATTGTAGGTGTGTTCGCCGGTGATGGCCTGGAAGACGGCCGGCCAGGCCTGGCCGCTCTCGACGTTGTTGCCATAGGTCATGGAGTCGCCGATTGCAGCGACGTGAAAGTCCTGCCGTGCGCCTGCCGGGTCGCGGAAGCCGTCCCCGTCAACGCCGGAAAGGGTCGGATCGAGACGATAGCCGTACTTCTCGTCGGTGGTTCGGTGCGATTGCGTTCCGATCGGAAACGGCGTGAACACGCGCAGCATTAACTCCCCGGCCCCCAACGCCAGGGTCACTGAGATCAACAGCGCGATCAGATTTCTCAACTGCTCCTCCTGCCTTACGCGCTCGACGTGCCGAAATCCCCTGGCATTGCTCTGCGATCGACGTTCACCGCGACTACGCCACTGCCTCTACGCCCGTCAGCCGGCGCTGGTTCAGCGCACAGGCGATGCCGTGCGCCAGAGGCCAGCGGATGTTGGAGAGATAGACAAGGCAGGAGAGCCGTGCGGGAAACGCTTCACCAAGAAAATGACCCAGTCCTGGCGAGACCTTGCGTTTCGTGCGCAAGGCAACCCAGGTTATCGTTCGGTGGACTTGCACTGCGTATATTCAGAATCGGTATTATTTATTTACCTAACATACGATTCTGGAGGCAGCTAGCCGGAACACGCTGAGCGCGAGTAATATATCCAGGCTACATACTGGCAGACAAGCGAGCGGTCGCCCGAGCGTTGGTTTGCCGAGCGACCTTTCTACGGCGGTGGTTCCGCTCCATCGCGCCCTCCCCGAAGACCGAAGGGGCACCACCGAGCACGGGCTAGCGAACCGCCTGAAGCTCCAGTATCTCGGCCGTTTTAGCGGCACCGTTAAGATCGAGCGGCGGGATCTGCGGCCTTGGCCGCGCCAGCATCATCTCGACGTCGCGGGCCAGCCGCTCCGGTGTTACGTCCGCTTCCGGCAGAACGCCGGCAAGGCCCAGTTTTTCAAGCCTTTCCGCGCGCGTCGATTGCTCGGTCTCGCCGCCGGCGACGAAGGGGATGAGCAGCGACGCACAGCCGGCGCGGAAGATATCGCAGACGGTGTTATAGCCGGCCTGGGAGACCGAGAGCCGCGCACCCGACAAGAGGCTCGCAAAATCCTTGCGGAAGCGGAAGAGATGCACGTTTGCGGGCGCTGCGGCGGCAAAGCCGTCATAGTCGTCCTGCGGCAGGTTCGGCCCGGTGATCAGGCACCATTTCAGGTCGCCCGCAAGCAGCCCGGCCGCCTGCAGTGCCGCACCGATCAGCTCCTTGCCGACCGCGCCGCCGCCGGCCGAAACAAGCACGTCGAACCTTTCAGCCGGGGGTTGAGGGGGATGGCCGGCGACAAGGCCTGTGTAGACGATCTTGTCTTCGATCTCTGCCGTATAGGGATAGGTCTCTTCGAGCCGCGCGAAGGCCGGATCGCCGTGCACGAGCACGAGATCGAAATGCGCTCTGACCACGTCAAGGGTTTCTTCGGCGCGTCCCGGCTTCGTGCGTTCCTGCAGGATATCGCGCAGCGACGCGGCAACGAGGGGTCGCGGCTCCTGCTTCTCGATCACCTCCAGCAGCGGCATCAACTCGAAACGCATCTGGCGACGGCCAAACGGAAAGGCTTCAAAGATGACGATGTCGGGCTTGCAGGCAAGAAAGGCCTCGATCAGAAGGTCCCGGCGCTCTTGCTTGAAAGCTTCGCTGACCGGATTTCCCTCGCCATCGGCGAGTCCGCTAAACCCCTTGTCGCCCGCCAGCACCGGCGGCAGGGCCACATGTTTCACATCGTTTGCCGGGAACCCCGGCACCGGGCTGCCGCCCGTCACGACGGTCACGTCATAGCCTTTGGCCGCCAAGGCGCTCGCGATCCGGCTTGCCCGCGCCAGGTGACCGATGCCGAGCAGGTGCTGTACGTAGAAGAAGACGCGACGGGCGGACATCAGGCGGCTCTCCATTCGCGGACAAACAGGCCGGCGAGTTGTTCGATGCTGGTGTGGTGGTCGAACTGGCCGCGAACCTTCCGCTCGGCCGCATCGCCGAACCGGTGGCGAAGGGCCGGATTGCGGATCAGTTCCTCTAGCGCGACCGCAAGCGCCTGCGGGTCTTCCGACGGAACGACAAGACCGTTTTCGCCATCCTCGAGCAGTTCCGGCACGCCGGATATGTCCGTCGAGACGCAGGCAAGGCGCTGGCTCGATGCTTCCACAAGCACGTTCGGCAAGCCGTCCCGATCGCCATCCGCGGTGATCCGGCAGGCGAGCGCGAAGATGTCGCTTGCCCGATAGTGCGCAAGCACGTCGGTCTGGTCGAGCGCGCCCTTCCAGACGATGCGGTCGGAGATGCCGAGCTCCGTGGCAAGCGTCTTCAACTGGCCGGTCAGTTCCCCGGCACCGATATGCTCGAACCGCCAGTGAAGTTCCGAGGGAAGCTTGGCCAATGCGTTCAGCAACACGTCGTAGCCCTTCTTGCCAACGGCACGCCCGACGCTGACGATGCGGACGGGATCTGAAGGATCGGAGCCTGTGCGGCTGGAATGCGTGTCGTCGAAACGCTGGAAGCGATCGAGGTCGAGGCCATGATAGCTCAGATGAACCCTCGACTTGTCGCGCGCAAGGCTGCGGAGATGCTCGTAGCCCATGCGCGTGCAGGTCACGGTCCAGCGCGCAAGGTCAAGCTTTTCGGACAGTTCCCAGTCGGGCGAGGTCCAGATGTCCTTTGCATGCGCCGAGCAGGTCCAAGGCGTACTCGCAATCACGCTCGCATAGGCCGTCACCGAGGCAGGGGTGTGGATGAAGTGCGCGTGCAGCCAGCGCGGCTGCCCCGGCCACTCGGCGGCGAGCACTAGCGCCTGGCCGAGGCGGCGAAAGCGGTTGCGGCTGAAATCGCGCGGCAGGTCCTTGAGGAACAGGCCCAGGGCGCGCCAGAACCCGGGCTTCGGCAGACAGCGCACGAGCCCGCGCAGGACCCTTAGCGGCTCCTCGTGCAGATATTCCGGCAGGTAGTGGACGTCGGCGCGGATTTCGTCGTGAACCGGGTGGCGCTTGCCATCCGTCGGACGCCGAAGCGAGATCAGGACGAGTTCCATCCCGGCGCGTTCGAGGCCAAGCAGTTCCTGGGCGATGAATGTTTCCGAAAGACGCGGGTAGCCCTTCAGCACGACTGCAATCTTGCGGTCTGTCGGCAATGCTTCAGCTCGATTTCTTCACGATGTTCAGGTGGTCGCTCGATGGTCGATCGAGCCATCTGCCGACGATTTCGGAGATGTGCACGAGGCCTTCCAGCCGCAGGCCGTTGGCGCTGCTTTTCGACGGTGGCGCGCGATAGGGCAGCGCCCTCAGCGCCGCCGCCAGCCGCAACGGATCTTCCGCCTCGTCCGGCAGGAGCATCTCGACCAGCCCGAGCTCGGCAGCCCGGCGCGCGCGGATCAATTGCTCCTCGCGCGGCTGGATGCGCGGCACGATCAGCGCCGGCTTGTCGAAGGAGAGGATTTCGCAATAGGTGTTGTAGCCGCCCATGGCGACGACGCCTTTGGAGCCGGCGATGAGCTCCTCCATGCGATTGTCGAATTCGATGATCTTGATGAAGGGGATCTTGCTGCCCTTGCGGATCAGCTTCTCCCGCTTCTTCACCGGCATGTAGGGCCCAAGCACGATCAGCGCCTTGTGGGTGAGCTCGGGATCTTGCTGATAGGCGTGGATGACGTCGTGGATCAGGTCCGCGCCGTCGCCGCCGCCGCCCGTGGTGACGAGAATGTAGTCGCCCTGGGGCTTATGGCCCGGCAGTTCCTCGCGCGGAACGCTGCGCTGCAGGAAACCGACGAAGTTCATGCGCTCGCGCACCGCCGGCGGCACGTCGAGTTCGGTCAGCGGGTCGTAGAAGTCGGGCGGGCCGTAGACCCAGATCGTGTCGTAATACTGCTCGATCTTGCGCATGGTGTCGCGGCGCTTCCACTCGGCCTCGAGCAGGTGCGGCGCATCCATGACCTCACGCAGGCCGAGGACGAGCGTCGTGCCGTGCGCCTTCAGATAGGTCAGCGTCTCCTCGACCTCGCCGCGCAGGCCCATCGGCTCCTTGTCGACGATGAAGATATCCGGCTTGAAGGTCTCTGCCGTATGGCGAATGATCGCCTGGCGCATCTTCAGCGTCTCGTCGAGTTCGATATGGCGGTCGAGCGAGGTGTAGTCGCCATTGTGCAGCTTGATCACACTCGGGATCTTCACGAAATCCACGCGCGCGCGATAGTCGAACGCGCCGGCAATCGTCGCCCCGGAAATGATCAGGATGTTCAAGCCGCGATAGTCTTCCACCAGCGAATGCGCGATCGTGCGGCAGCGCCTGAGGTGTCCGAGCCCGAACGTGTCATGGCTATACATGAGGATCCGGGCATCTTCAAAACGCCGCATCATGCAAGAAACCTTTCACTCAGGGTACGATGAACCGTTTCACGCGCGCCGTATGGCTGCGTCAAACCGGGCTTCATTTGTAGGGATCGGCGGCGTCACGCAACCCATCTCCCAAGAAGTTGAACGCCAAAATCACAAAAATGACCGGAATTGTGGGAAACAGGAGCCAGGGATAGAAGGCAATGACGCTGACGCTTTTCGCCTCCGTCAGCAAAATACCCCAACTGGTGATGGGCGGCCTGAGACCGAGGCCAAGGAAGCTGAGCGCCGTTTCGCCCAGGATCATGCCGGGAATCGCAATCGTCGCCGTGGCAATCAGATGCGACATGAAACCGGGTACGAGGTGCCGGCCGATGATGCGGCTGCTCCTTGCGCCCATGAGCTGGGCCGCAAGCACATAATCCTCCTCGCGCAAGGCCAGCAACTTCGAACGGACAGCGCGCGCAAGCCCGGTCCAGTCGAGCAGACCGAGGATGATCGTGATCGCCAGATAGATGAAGATCGGGCTCCAGGTCGCCGGCATGATCGCCGCCAGCGACAGCCAGAGCGGAATGCTCGGGATCGACTGCAGCACCTCGATCACGCGCTGGACGATGAGATCGAAGACGCCGCCGTGGTAGCCGGCAAGACCACCGATGACGATGCCGAGCACGAAGCTGACGGTGATGCCGAGCAGGCCGATGGTCAGCGAGATCCGCGCGCCATAGATGATGCGCGACAGCACGTCACGACCGAGGCGGTCCGTTCCCAGGAAGAAGGCCTGGCCGCCCTTTGCCGGACAGACGAGATGCACGTTGCTTTCGAACAGCCCCCAGAAGCGATAGCCGTCGCCGCGGCAGAAGAAGCGAAGCGGCTGCACGTCCTTGGTATCGTCGGCGTAGTTGCGCTTCAGCGTGTCCATATCCAGCGTCATCGTACGGCCGTAGACAAAGGGACCGACGAACTTGCCCTCATGGAAAAGATGCACCCCCTGCGGCGGGGCATAGATGTAGTCCATGTTGCGTGTGTGCAGGTTGTAGGGCGCCAGAAACTCGCAGACGACGATCATCAGGTAGAGCGCTGCGAGAAAGATGCCCGACGCAAGCGCGAGCCTGTGGCGGCGGAACTTCCACCACATCAGTCGCAGCTGCGAAGCCTGGTTGACGCGCACCTGCTCGTCCGTCATCGCCTCGACGGAATAGGGATCGAACGGGGCCGTCGATACGTAGTGCGGCATGGGCTCGCCGGGCGCCGGGAGAAATGACGTCACTTGGTGCTCCTGCCTTGCAGCCGAATTCGAGGATCAAGAATGGCGAGCGCGATGTCGGAGATCAGCACGCCGATCACCGTCAGGAAGGCCAGGAACATCAGGAACGACCCGGCAAGATACATGTCCTGGCTCTGCAACGCCTTGATCAGCATCGGGCCGGTGGTCTCGAGCGACAGCACGATCGCCGTGATTTCCGCGCCGGAGATGATCGCCGGCAGGATCGAACCGATATCGGAGATGAAGAAGTTGAGCGCCATGCGCAGCGGGTACTTCACCAGCGTGCGCATCGGTGACAGGCCCTTGGCGCGCGCCGTCACCACATACTGCTTCTGCAGTTCGTCGAGCAAGTTGGCGCGCAGGCGCCGGATCATGCCGGCGGTACCCGCCGCGCCGACGATGATCACCGGAATCCAGATGTGTTCGAGGATCGACTTCGCCTTTTCCCAACTCATGGGTTCGGCGAGATACTTCTGGTCCATCAGGTGGCCGATGGAAATCCCGAACCAGATGTTGGCGAAGTACATCAGGATCAGCGCTAGCATGAAATTAGGGATGGCGATGCCGATCAGGCCCATCAGCGAGAGGCCGTAATCGCCCCAGCTGTACTGATGGGTCGCCGAGTAGATGCCGATCGGGAAAGCGATCAGCCAGGTGAAGATGATGGTGACGAAGGAAACGAGGATCGTCAGCCACAGGCGATCGCCGACGACGGCGCTGACCGGAAGCTCGTACTCGAAGGAATAGCCGAAATCGCCCTGCAGCATGCCGCCGAGCCAATAGACGTAGCGCAGAACCGGCGGCTGGTCGAAGCCGTACTCCTTCCGGAGCGCCTCGATCTGCTCCATGTCGACGCCTTCGCCCTGCGCCTTGATCTCGGCGACATAGCTTTCGAAATAGTCGCCCGGCGGCAGCTCGATGATGGTGAAGACAAGGGCGGAAATGATGAGGAGGGTCGGAACCATCGCCGCGATACGCCAGAGAATATATCGCAGCATGTCAGCCTTCCTGTTCGATCCAGAAGGTGTCGGGTTTGTAGACACCGAAGTAACACGTGGGGTCGAAGCCGTAGAGCGCAGTGTCAGGCACGTTCCTCAGCTTCTTTGCCACGAGGATCGGCTGGAGCGAGGCGTTGACAATGCCGATCGAGAACACCTGGTCGGTGTAGATCGAGAGCATCCGGCTCCAGATCTCCGTCCGTTCGGCGTCCTCGGCCGAATGCCGCCAGCGCTGCAGCAGTTCCGTCAGTTCGACGGCTGCCGGAAGATCCGGGGCCTGACCCATTTCGCCGTGAGACAGGTAGTTCAGCCCCCAGACCGGCCATTGCAGCTGGTCGTCCGCGGTCGGCGCAAGCTGGCCAGGGTTCATGCTTGCCGTCGGCACGCCGTTGTCTATGCCGAACCACATCGACATGATGATCTCGCCACCGACGGCGCGGCTGCGGAACGTGTCGCGCTGCGATGTCCGGATGAAGAGCGATATCCCGACCTTCTGCCAGTAGTCGGTGATGAGCTGCAGCACGTCCGTCTCGAGCGTGCTTTCGCCGGCCGTTTCCACGACGATCTGCGCGGCGCGGCCATCAGAGAGAATGCGGATCCCGTCGCTGCCTTTTTTCGTAAGGCCCGCCTCATCGAGCAGGGCATTGGCCTGTTCCGGATCGTGGGCGACCCAGGCACTGGCAAACTCGGGCCGGAAGAGCGGGCTATCCGGCAGAATCGTATCGGCGCTTTCCTTGGTCAGGCCGTAGAATACCGCCTTGTTGATTTCGGTGCGGTCGATCGCAAGCGACAGAGCGCGGCGAACGCGTACGTCCTGCAGCAGCGCCCGCCAAACCTCGTCCGAGCAATTGAGATTGGGAAGCAGCGCCAGGCGCGAGCCCTGCGTCTTCTTCCACAGAAGCACCTTCACCGGGTAACGCTTCTCGGAATCCTTCAGGAAGGTATAGTCGACGAAGTCGATACTGGTCGCCTGCAGGTCGCTCTCGCCGGTGCCGGTCTTGGCCGGGATCAACGCCGATGAACTGACGCTGAGCACGAACTTGTCGATGTAGGGTAGCTGCAGGCCGTTCTCGTCGACGCGATGATAGTAGGGATTGCGCTCAAAGACGAATTGTTCGGCCGGAAGCGGCGTCGTGTTGCGCCAGGGGTCCAGCGTCGGCAGGTCCGGGTTTTCCGGGCGGTAGGAACGGGCCATGCGCATGTGCAGCTGGCTCCATTTCTTGACCCGCTCTTCCTTCATCAGCGCCTTGAGCTTGTCTTCTTCCTGATACTTCTCATGGAACTGTTTCAGGTAGGCCGACGGCATCACCACCACCATCGGCTGCGGGCCGGCGAGCTTCTGCAGAAAGTCGGGATTGGGCGTCGACCATGAGTAGCGCACCGTGCGTTCGTCGACGATCTCGAACTTGGCGGCCTCGCCGTCCATGACCAGCGCCGTCGGCAGCCCGGCCGGGCTCAGCTTCTCGTTGTTGAGAACGTCGTCCCAGCAATAACGGAAATCCTCCGACGTCAGCGGCGTGCCGTCGGACCACTTGTGGCCTTCGCGGATGTGGAAGGTGAAGATGCGGTCCTCGACCGTTTCGAAGCTTTCGAGAACGTCCGCTTCGATCTTCAGCGCTTCGTCGAAGCCGACCAGACGGGCATAGCCGTAGATGGTCATCAGGCGGATGTCCTTGGCGCTGCCGATCAGCATCCGCACCTCGCCGCCGTACTTGCCGGGCTGGCGCCCCATGGCCGCAACGTTGATGACACGCGGCGTCTTCGGCAGACGCTCGGCCAGCGGCGGCAGCTTGCCGTCGGCAATCTGCTTTTCCCAGAACGCGGGCTCGCCTGCTGCCGCAAAGAGCCGCGTCGGCAGAGCCACGGTCGCAAGCAATGCCAGTACAGTTCGGCGGGTGATCATGGCCGCAACTCCCTTGCATCCACGGATCGGCGTGCCAGCACGATGTGGTCACCGCCGAGATCCGCGGGGATCAGCGCGTCGCCGGCATCGTCGTCCCGGAACTGTGGCCCCCAGCGCCGCATGTCCGAACCTTCGCTGTCCTTCAGCCGTTCGAAATCAAGCGGCCGGTCGAGATCCGGGTAAGGGACCGCCGCCAGCAGCGACTTGGTATAGGGATGAACCGGATTGCGCATCAGCACCTCGCGCGGCGCCAGCTCGACGATACGCCCGGCGCACATCACGGCGATGCGATCGGCCATGTAGTCCACGACTGCAAGATTATGCGAGATGAACAGGCAGGTCAGCCCCAGCTCCTTCTGCAGGTCCTTGAGCAGGTTGAGGATCTGCGCCTGGACGGAAACGTCGAGCGCCGACACCGGTTCGTCGCAGATCAGCAGTTCCGGCACGAGCGCAAGCGCACGCGCAATGCCGATGCGCTGGCGTTGACCGCCCGAGAACGAATGCGGGTAGCGGTTGATGAAGCGCTGGTCGAGGCCGACGGCCTGCAACAGCGAACGCACCGTCTCGACGCGCGACTTCGCCGTACCGCGGCTGTGGATCTCCAGCGGCTCGCTGAGGATGTTCTTGACGGTCATGCGCGGCGAGAGCGAAGACACCGGATCCTGGAAGACCATCTGGATCTTGGATCGCATGGCCTTGAGGTCGTCGCCCTGCACCTTCAGCACATCGACCGGTCCCTCGCCATTGTCGAAGGTCACCGAGCCCTGGTCGGGCGTGATGGCGCGCATCAGGATCTTGCTGACAGTGGTCTTGCCGCAGCCGCTTTCCCCGACGAGGCCGAGGCACTCGCCACGGCGGATGTCGAAGCTGACATCGTCGACGGCGCGATGCAGCGTATTTTCGCCACCGCCGAACCAGGACGATTTCCGCGTTCCGTAGGTCTTCGAGACATTGCGGACGGACAACAGCACATCGGGACCGGCGCGCCGGTCGGCCGCCGAGGTCCCAAGCAGCGTGCCGGCCTTGACCGGCACTTCGCGCAGCGCCTTCAGCCGCTCGCCGGGCTTCATGTCGAAATGCGGAACCGCGGCCATCAGCCCCTTGAGATAGGGGTGCTGCGGGTTGCGGAAGATCGCCTCGACCGGACCGGCCTCGACGATCTGGCCGTGATAGATGACCACAACCTCGTCGGCCATGTTGGCGACGACGCCAAGGTCATGGGTGATCAGCAGCATGGCCATGTTGAGCTTGACCTGAAGCTCGCGCAGGAGTTTCAGGATCTGCGCCTGAACCGTCACGTCGAGCGCCGTCGTCGGCTCGTCGGCGATCAACAGAGCCGGCCGGCAGATCAAGGCCATCGCGATCATCGCGCGCTGGCGCATGCCGCCCGAAAGCTCGAACGGATACATGTCGTAGGCGCGCTTCGGATTGGCAAAACCCACATAGCCGAGCAGCTCTTCCGTTCGCGCCCGGCGTTCCGCCTTTTCCGCGTCCGTGTGGATCTTCAGGACTTCGGAAATCTGGTTTCCGATCGTGTGGAGCGGCGACAGCGATGTCATCGGCTCCTGGAAAATCTTGCTGATGCGCGTGCCGCGCAGGGCACGGATCTCCTCCCCCTCCCGCTCGAGCGAGAGCAGGTCGATCGGCTTTGCCGCCGTCGTCGGGTCGTTGAACAAAATTTTGCCACCAACCTTGGCGACGTTGGGCAAAATGCCCATCACCGCCTGGCTGATTGCGGATTTCCCCGATCCGGACTCGCCGACGAGCGCCGTCACCTTGCCGGGCAAAATCCTGAAATTCGCGTTATTGACGGCTTGAACTTCGCCGCCGAGCACCGAGAATGTGATCCGCAGACCTTCAACTCGAAGCAGGTCCGCCCCAGATGTCATAGCAGCACGCTTCCCTCATTGCTTTTTATCCGCCGCCTCTAAAAAAAGACTAGCGCAGCTTCTAAGGGCTGTCCAGCACACCCGGTGGCAGACGAGGCTATACCCACCTGCATCTTCAGATGGTTAGAACGAAGGGCAGGCACCGCCTTTCAACACGTCGGCGCAATTGGGCGAGCGCCGGAAGTCGTCGTAAAACAGCGTCCAGTTGGTGTCATCGGCCGCCCGGTAAGGGCCGAACTTGAAGTACTGGTTCTTGCCGAGCCCCTTGTCGTCGTGGCCGATATGGCCGGTCACCGTGATGATCGGCTTGTCGTTGGCGAAGAGTTCGATGCGCCCCGTGCCATTGGCTCCCGGCAGCGTGTAGATCGCGAAATCGATCCAGCCGGACTTCGGGTCGGGCAACGGATTGCCGTGGCTCGTCACTTTGATCGCATCGGTGCACGCATTGAAGAGACTGCCGTCGATCAGCTCCCAATTGCTGTCCGCCGCGACCAGCATGCGCATCTGGTTGACGCCCGGCCGTCCCCAGACGGGGACTTCACCCGGCTTGCAGCTCGCCGGCTTTCCCTCAGGACCGGCCGAGAGCGGCGCGATATAGTTCGTTTCCACCGTGGCGAAGAGCTTGCCAGCCTCGAGCCTCAGGGCGAGGAACGGGCTGAAATCGCCCTCCGCACCCGGGTCGATCTCGCGCTTCCACTGGGCGATCAGATAACGATGGTCCTCGTTCGGGATCGGGTCGGCAAACTTGACGGCAAAGCCATACCAAACACCCTGGTCGTAGGGCACGCGCAGTGCCGTCTTCTCCCAGATCTCGGCCCGCTCGCTGCAACCGTCGAGCGAATCGGGACAGGTCGGAACGACGCTCAGCTTGAGCGCGCCGTTGCCGTTGTGCTTGACGTCGCCCTGAAACTCCACCGTGCCGGCGGTCTGTTCGAAATTCTCGCGATAGTAGAGCCCGCCCTCAGGCGCGAAATCCCGCCCCTCGAAGCCGTCGGAAAGCTTGGTTTCCCATGGCTGCGCCATCGCGCTCCCCGCCATGAGGATGGAAGCGGCGAAAAGGACGGTACGAAACATTCTTCCCCCTACTGAAGCATCTTGTCGATCAGGCCGCGCGGCGGCTGCAGCGGACGCGTATTGCGATGAAGCAGCATGACATGCTCCGCCTCGGAAAGTCCATCCTGCAACACGTCGTCGAAGCGTTCGTCGGCCCTTGCGAGCAAGGCCGCGTCGTTGGGGTAGAGGATCGTGAATTTCTGCCGGACGCCCCGGAGCTTTTCCTGGCCGAGCGCCGTCCAGTCACCGCCGCAATAATTGACGAAGGCTTCGCTTGCGACGACGCTATGGGCGTATTTCTTGGTCAGGTTCTGCAACCTCTGGACTTCGTTGACGGCGGAGCCGAAAGCCGAGAACGTCAGCCGGTCGCGCAGGCCCACATTGCCGAACATCACGTTGCCCACATGCAAGCCGATGCCGTAGCCGATCGGATCGCGCGCCTGCTTGCGCCGCTCGCCGTTCAGCATGTCCATGCGGGCGGTTGCCGCGCGCACGGCGGCAAAGGCCTCGCGGGCGGCAAACTCCGAGGGTTCCTTGTGGCGCCCACAGGGATAGACGGCGATGAAGCCGTCACCGACGAAGCTCAGAATATGGCCGCCGTTGCGATTGAACGGGGCTGCGATCGCATCGAAATAGGTGTTCAGCGTCTCGATATAGGACTGACGCCCTTCCTTTTCCGCAAGCATCGTCGAGCGGCGCATGTCGCCCATGACGAGGATGGCGCGCACGGTCTCGCCGTCGCCGCGGCGAACCTGGCCGCTCATCACGCGCCGGCCGGCGCTGGAGCCGAGATAGGTGGTCAGCATGTTGTCGGCGAGCTTGCCGAGCACCGCCATCTTTGCGGCGACCGCCAGGTGGTATTGCAGCTTCAAAAGCGCACCGATCACGTCATCTGTAAAACCGCCGTGGCGATCGGTCGTCCAGGAACCAACCATGCCGTGGCCTGAATCGGCGCCCAGCGACTGCATGAAGGCGAGATAATCCGTTGCCCCCATTTCCTTGAGGTCGTCGAAGATCGGGAACTCGGACGGCGTATCCTGGTAGAGGCGCCGGCGGACATGCTCGAGATTGTTGTTGAGAAGGTAGTAATAGGGGCTCTGCAGGAACCGCTCGGGATTGAGCGCCAGTTCCTCGTGCCGAAGGCCGCTGACCTCCACGCCCTTGCCGCGCACCCAGGTGAATCCCAGCGCATCATAAAGCGGGTGCAGCATGGAGAAGGAAAGATGGACGCGCATCAGCGGCAGGCCGGCGGCCGCCAACCGCTCGCAGAAGCCCTTGACGATCGTCTCCAGCGGCGCGTCGCTCAGCGATGTGCGCATCAGCCAGTCGGCGACCTTGTCGATGAGGATTTCGGATACGTTGTCGTTCGTCGGGCCCATTTCGCGTCCTCGCATGACAGACCGTCCCGCGTCAGCATCCGGAGACGGCGAACGCCCCGGCAATTTGCCGGTTCATGTTCGCGGTGGATGATGATGAGCCGTGCCCGTTAAGAAAATGCTCCAACCGATTCCGGCGTCGATGACGTGCAGGCACCCGGAATGCGGCACTTATATGTTGGAGATATTCACGCGCGCCGCCAATTTCCAGAGGCGGACGAAGATTTTTCCGGTCTGTTGCAGCACGAAGATTTGATAGCCGGCTCACCGGCCTGCCGACGGCCGCAGCGCCGTGCCTCGCTTGACTTGGAGCTTGTTTCTCTCCAACAAACCACGACATGTTCGCGCGCCGCGCCTGTCTGTCCACGAGATCCGGAACCGAAACTTGACCTCACCTCATTTCGAAAGCCTGCTGTCGTCCATCTCCGCCCGGAGCGCCAAGGTCGGCGTCATCGGGCTCGGCTATGTCGGCCTGCCATTGGCGATCGCCGCGGCGCGCGCGGGCTATTCCGTCATCGGTTTCGACATAGATCCCGGCAAGATCGTCGCGCTCGACGCGGGCAAGTCCTATATCGGCGCGGTCTCGGATGCTGTTCTGGCTAAGGAGAGCAGCGCCGGCCGCTTCCGTTCCACGACGGATTTCCTCGAACTGTCCCGTTGCGACGTCATCGTCATCTGCGTACCGACGCCCCTGACCAAATACCGCGACCCGGACCTTTCCTTCGTCGAAAAGACGTCGCGGGCGATCGCCGCGACCCTGCGCCCCGCGCAGCTCATCGTCCTGGAATCGACCACCTACCCCGGCACGACCGACGGCATCGTGCGCAGCATTCTCGAGGAAACCGGCCTCAAGTCCGGCGCCGAATTTTTCGTCGGCTTTTCACCGGAACGCGAAGACCCCGGCAACCCGGTCTATGAGACCGTGAGCATTCCAAAGGTGGTCGCCGGCGACGGGCCCGAGGCGTCAAAGCTGATGGAGGCGTTCTACGCCTCCGTGGTTAAGACCGTCGTGCCGGTCTCGTCCAACGCCACGGCGGAAGCCGTGAAGCTCACCGAGAACATCTTCCGTTCGGTCAACATCGCGCTCGTCAACGAATTGAAGATCGTCTACGAGGCGATGGGCATCGATGTCTGGGAAGTGATCGAGGCGGCAAAGACCAAGCCGTTCGGATACATGCCGTTCTATCCCGGCCCCGGCCTGGGCGGGCACTGTATTCCGATCGACCCCTTCTACCTCACCTGGAAGTCGCGCGAGTACGAACTGCCGACGCGCTTCATCGAGCTTGCCGGCGAGATCAACTCGGCCATGCCGCGCCACGTCGTCAGCCGGCTGGCCGAAGCGCTGGACCGGCACGCGGGCAAGGCGCTCAGCCGCTCCAACGTGCTTGTCATCGGCCTCGCCTACAAGAAGAACGTTCCCGATATTCGCGAGAGCCCTTCGCTGCGTCTGATCGAACTGATCGAGGAGCGTGGCGGCCGTACCGCCTATCACGATCCCTACGTCGCCGAGATCCCGCCAACGCGCGAATATGCTGCTCTGAAGGGCCGCCGTTCGGTTACGCTCGACGAGCCCACGGTGGCGGCGTTCGACGCCGTGCTGATCGCCACCGACCACGATCAGGTGGACTACGCGGCCCTCGCCAAGTGGGCGCCGCTCATCGTCGATACCCGCAATGTCTTCCACCGCAACGGCCTGACGGGCAGCCACATCATCAAGGCATAGCGCGACGGATGACGCGCATCGCCGCCGCAACGTTAGGCAGAGCCACCCGCGAAGGGTGGGGCGGCCTTGTTGCGCGCCAGCGCAGCCTTGAGATTGCTTGCCGCCACCGCATAACCGCCTGAGGCACCGTCGACGAAGTGTATGTGGTCTCGGGTCATGGGCGTCGGCACGATGCAGGTCATCAGCGCCGAATCCTGCCGGTGCAGGCCATAATGCCCGACACCTTCGGCCTCTGCCCGCTGCAGCCGCGCCTCGATCCGCTCGAGGCGCGCGGCGCTGATATCGATCGTCATTTTCAGTCCGTCGTCGAATTTGCGGAAGTCGGTGTTGTCGGCAAGGTCGCGGCGATACCGGTTCGTATCGAAAGGCCCGAGATTCCAGCCCATGCGAAGGCAGACGAAAAGTGCCAGCGTCTGCACGGTGATGACGCAACGCTTCAGGAAACGTCGCCCCCGCGGAGCGGCCGCACGCGTCTCGGTGTCGATCCCCTGGAAAGAGAACCGCGCGGTCGGCCCGAGCTCGGGAACAGGGTGACCGCCGCGGTCTTCCTCGTCGGCAAGCGCGACGACGTCGGCGATCAGCGCCTGAAATTCCGGGCCGTTGCCCTTTGCCCCCGGCACCGCGATGATCGAGGCGATGGTGCCGTGGCGGGACTCGATCGGGTTCCAGCGACAGGAAAGGCCGGTCAGGTCGGGCCGGCTTCCGGCAGGCGCCGCCGCGACGTGATAGCGCCCGGCCTTCATTGCCGCCTCGGCCCAGCTAGCGCCACCGCCAGCAAACATCGCGTAGGAAACCTCGTCGCTCGCCTTGAAGCGGGCGACGCGCATGTCGAGCCCTTGCTGGCGAATGTCGCTGACCGGAACGAGCGCGGTTCGCAACTCAAGGTCTAGTTCCTCCGCCACCCAGGTCTTTACCGCCGCAAGCGCATCCCGCGCCCGGTCGGCCATCGAGGCCGGCAGCGCCGCCAAGGCGCCATCCCCCCCGAATACAAAGGGCATCGTCTTTTCTTCGAGCACGTTCATCAGGGCGGATATGACGCTCGCGCCGGCCATGTTGACCGTCTTGTAGCGACCATCGGCAATCGCACCGGTCGAATTGACGATATCGGCGACGGCCAGCAGCCAGCCGTCAGGCAATGGCCGGTAATTTGCCTCGTCCGCGACGCCCTCGAAGGCGTCGAACAGCGGCACGCTATCGTAAAATCGGCCTTCCATTGCTTCAGCCATCAGCGCCTCGATCTTCGCTCGCTCTTAACGTTCGATAGATAATTCACGCAGGAGCGCAACAAAAAGTTTCATTGGCTGTTACCACGGGGACACCTCTTTCCGGTTCGATGGCCTAGAAGACATGCGAGGAGCGGATTTGGCTGGAGCGGGACTTGGCGACGCGAAGGTTAGTTTCCAAATAATAACCCATGGCATTGCAGGGGTGTGGCCATCTGTGCTTGTTTAACAGTCACACAAGGATCAAAATGATCCAAGCGTGCGTAGTGAAGCCGAAACTGAATGCGTGACGACAACTTTCGAGTGCGGTTCTGGGGCGTAAGAGGAAGTTTGCCGGTCTCCGGCCAACAATACGTCGCCTATGGGGGAAATACATCCTGCATCGAGATTCGATGCGGCAAGGACGTATTGCTGTTCGACGCCGGTTCCGGCCTGCGCGAGGCGGGCTATGCCCTGATCGCCGAAGGTGTCGAAGAGTTCGATCTGTTCTTCACCCACAGCCACTACGACCACATCATCGGTCTTCCCTATTTCAAACCCATCTACAAGTGTCGCAATTCGGTGCGCTTCTGGTCCGGCCATCTGCACGGCACCATGACCACGCGGGAGATGATCCGCGATTTCATGCGCCCGCCGTGGTTCCCGGTGGATCCCGACATCTGTCAGGCTAGCCTCGATGGCATGGACTTCAAACCGGGTGACGTGCTGACCCCACGTGCCGGCGTCACCATCCGCACGACGAGCCTCAACCATCCTGGCGGCTGCGTCGGCTACCGGATCGAATGGAACGGCCGCGCCGTCGCGCTCGTCTACGATACCGAGCACGAGCCGGGCGTTCTCGATCCTGGGGTCCTTGAGCTGATCGCCGGTGCCGACCTGTTCGTCTACGACTGCACCTATCTCGAAAGCGAGATGGAGCATTTTCAGGGTTACGGACATTCGACCGGGATGCATGGCGCAAGACTGGCAATGGCCGCCGGCGTCAAGCAGCTTGCCATGTTCCACCACGACCCGTCGCGCACCGACGAGGCGTTGGCCGCCATGGAACGCGACGTCCAGGCGACGTTCCCCGGTGCCTTTGCCGCCCGTGACGGACAGATCGTCGAGCTCGACTGAGCATACGATACCGCGTCGGAGCAGGCTTCACATTCCCCTGCGCAGAAAATCCCGGGCGGAACTATTTCTCGCCCTGCGGATTCCTTCTTTCCAAAGAAGGAGTAGCGCATGAACAAGGACAAGAAGGCCCAGCAGGCGATCGAGGAAACCGGCAAGGAACCCTCGGGTGGGCAGAATCTTCCGACTGCAGGTCCCCATGCGAAGGATCGGCTGACCGACAAGAGCAAGACGCCCGGCTCCGGCTTGCTGCCGGACAACGACGACGACGCGATCGTTCCCGGTAGCGGCTGAGGGTGTCTAAGCGTGGCCGTCGCATGCGACGGCCGCATCGACCTTACATCGCGGCAAGCGCCCATTCCGAGACGCTTTCGAGACAGTCAGCGAAGCATTTGTCAGCACAGATCTGTCAGGCTGTGAGATCGGCACCGGTCCGCCAGCGACAGGCCGGATGCCCGGCCGTCAGGGCGAACAGCGCCTCCATGAAGGACCAGACGCCGGCGTCGTGAACCAGATGATGGGTGAGCACGCCGATGGTTCGCCCGGTCTGATCCCGCTTCTCTTCATCGCCACCGCAGACCTGCCGCAGCCGGGCGATTAGGTCAGACACGATTGCCGCGTGGTCGCGGCAACCGCGTGTTCCCTGCCAGTCCATCACATCGACATGGGTGTTGACGAGCTTGAACGGCGAAGGCTTTTCGGGGCCGTAGACCGAGAGCGCTTCAAAACCGATCCCGGGCAGGCCATCCAGAAGCGCGGCATCGATCCGGTTCCACGGCGGCACCAGCATCGGCACGAAGCTGCGCGGAAACAGCGCCTGGAGGCGCGCATAGCCCTCGGCGAGTTCCTGGAGAACCGTTGAGCGCGGCCGGTGGGCGCCGAGTTCCTGCTTCTTCTCTTCCGGTAGAGCGTGGTTGCGATGCGCCCAGCCGTGCACCGCGATGCTGACGCCGGCATGCCCATCCAGGTGGCGCGCAAGCGCCTCGCCCGTCAGCGCCGGCGGCACGGCGATGACCACGGGAAGCTGGTGGCTGTCGACCAGCGACAGCAGGCGGTCAAGCGCTGCCGTCGGCTCGGCGGCATCGTCGTCCCGCAGCCAGAAATCCACCTGTCGCCCGGATTCAGCCACGCGGTCGAGCGCGGCGGCAAGCTGCTGCCAGTGGGATTGCGTCATGCCGTCGCCTCCAGGTGCTCGTCGAATATCGTGCGCAGCCGCCCCGTCGCGGCAGGAAAGGAACGTTCCTCGTGGACGAACCGTGCGGCTGCTGCGCCCAATCTTCGGCTACGAGCCGGGTCCTCTATTAGCGCCCGCATCGCCGCCGCGAAGGCCGCCACATCGCCGTCGGACGTGAGGATCCCTGTCTCGCCGTCCTTGACCACTTCTGGCACGCCGGCAGTATTTTGCGCAACGATCGGCAGGCCCGCCGCCTGGGCTTCGAGGTAGGCAAGCCCATAGGCCTCGCCGCAACCCGGCCAGACATAGAGGTCGCCGCGCGCAAGAATGGCCGGCAGATCGGCAGCGCTCCTTTCGCCGAGCCATTCCAGCCGGTCGGACGCCAGGGTCGAAAAAGCCTGTTGCACCTCGTTGCGGCACGGACCGTCACCGACGATCGTCAGGGTCCAGCGGCTATCGGCGATGCGTGTCAGCGATTGCGCCAGCATGCGGTAGCTGTCCATCTTGTCGCCGCTGCGCATCATCGCGACAACGACCATGCGGCAGAGGTCATCCGTGCTTCCGCCGGCCGGCACGAAGGGGGTCGCATCGATGAACGGCGCAAGCATCGCGTGGCGGCAGTCGGGCGCGGCCTCCAGCAGCCCATCGCGGTCCCGGCGCGTCAGACAGATGTTGACCGCCGCCTGCTTAATGGCCTGGAGCACGTGGCGCTGGGCGATCGCGCGCACACCCTCGTTTCGCCGCGCCGAATACGAAGCTTCGGCCGTCACATAGGGGATGGCGAATTCGGCGGCGAGTGTCGGACCGAGGAGATCGGGCGCCTTGTAGTAGGGATGGTAGCAGAACCAGAGATCGGGGGCGCCGTCGCGCGTCCAGTCCTGCCGAAGGCGGGCGATCTCACCGGCCGCCCTTTGCTCCAGCTCATGAAATTCTGCGTCCGATGCGGTCGCCATGAAGCTGCGCAGGCCCGAGACGACCGCGACCTCGTGCCCTCCCGCGTCGAGTGCCGCAACCAGCATGCGCGCCATCAGCCGGTCGCCCGAGGGAACCGGATGGTCAGGAGATTTCAGCGGTGCGTAAAAGGCGATCTTCATCCGCAGCGAGCTATCGTTTCTCCGCAGCGCAGTGTCAACCGACTGCACCGGAAGCTTGCCGCTTTCCGATGGCAACGCGGGAATGAAAAGGACGCGTCCGCGCCGCCAATTGCGGCCAGGGGCATGCCAGGCGCGGCCGCCACCGGTTCATCGGTCGATCGGTAAATCGTAGTAATCCCGGCGGATCAGTTTCAGCGAGCGGTCCGGCTCGATGACATAGGTTTCCTGAACGAAGCTGTTGCCGCTCGTGAAGCGGTGCGGGACGATGCTGCCGACCGGCGCTTTCGTCAGCTTCGTGCGGGGCTGCCCGCCATAGGTGATGCTGCCGGGGATCGGCTCCAGGTCCGGCGTCGTACAGCCCGCAAGCGTCACCGCGGACAGAGCAAGCAGGCCATACAGCCCACCAAGACTTCGGATGCTTTTCACCATGATCACCTGGCGAGCCCGGTGCCCAACGCGCGGTGCCCGCCACTCCTTGTTTCGTTTCTCTTCTTCCAGCCCGTGGCCGGACCGCGAAATGTGACCGCCACGCCCACTAAGGTGTTGCGACCACCCCTGTGCTGCCGGCCTTCTCGACCGAGGTTTCCGTATCATGCTCCGACAGCAGGCTATAGGCGACATAGTATTTGTAGATGTTGCTGACGTATTGCACCGTCTCGCGCCCGACGATCGCCGCCGCGGCATTCTCGACATTGCCGAACCAGAGGTTCGGGTCGAGCCCCATATCCTTGGCCTTGGCCCTGAACTTGCGGAGGTTTCCTGGCCCGGCATTGTAAGCCGCGAAGGCGAAAAGCATCTGGTTTTTCGGTGTGACGGCCGGGTCGTTGATGTAGGTATCGACGAGGTAACGCAGATATTTCGAGCCGGCCTCGACGTTGAGGTTTTCGTCCTTGTCGATGCCCTGGATGTTGACGGCCTTGTCGGCGGCGGTCGATGGCAGAAGCTGCATGATGCCGACCGCGCCCCGGTGGCTGCGGCGGGACTGGTCGAGCTGCGATTCCTGGTAGCCCTGCGCCATCAGCATCAGATGGTCGAAGGAATAGGTCTTCCCGTGCGTGCGGAAGATTTCCACGAGTTGCTTGAAGCGCTCGACATCGGCCGGCGCATAGGCGCGCTTCAGCATCTTGTCGCCCTTGTAATAAGTGCTCCTCAGAATGTTGCCGAAGGTGGTCCCCACCTTGTGGGTCTTGACGAAGTCGTCGAGCACCCCCTTGAGCTTGGGGCTGTCCTTGCGGATCGCCCAGGCGATTTCGCCATGGTCGGAAACGACGATATCGTCACGCACCTTGAGGTCGGTGAACACCTTCACCCAGATGTCCGCCTTGTATTTGTCGACGACCGTCCAGGGCAACAGGCCGGCGTTGATCATCTCCAGGACATCTTCGTCCTCGAGATTCTCATCCATGTCCTTCAGCGCGATCGGCGCGCGGCCGGCCTTTTCGAAGCCGGCACTGAGCGCCGCCAGGTGCTCGTAGTAGCTGCTCGATCGGCGCACATGCAGTTCCTGTCCGCTCAGATCGTCGACGCTCGTGATCGCCGGAGCCGAAGGACCGGTGACCAGCACCTCCTGCGCTTCGTCAAAGAGCGGCGCAGTGAAATCGACCTTTCCAAGCCGTGCCTCGGTGATCGTCAGATTGGCCATGACGATGTCGCCGAGCCCTTCTTCGAGCGCCGACAGCAAACGTGCCCGCGGCATCGGTAGGAACCCGACGCGGATCTTGTCGATCTGCTTCTTGCGTCCCTTGTTGAGCTCGTTTTCGAGCGCCGTGCCGAACTCGACGGCTGTGCCCAGTTGCTGGCCGCGATCGACGAAGTAGATGGTCTTGCTGAACGGCACGAGAATGCGGATTAACCGCCGCTTCTCCATTCCATCGAAGTCGTCCTTGTGGGGAACGAACATCGAGCGAAGGAATTGCTCGTTCGACTGTGCCAGCGCACCGCTTCCCGTGAAGAACACGAGAAGCAGCAGCCCCAAGAGAACGCGTTTCATGTCAGCCCCCAGCCCGAGAACCCTGTTGCCGAAATGCTATTCCTGCGGCGGACCGCCTTCGCCGAGCGCGGCGGCCGCATTCTTCTTGGCGATGGCGTCACGGGTCGCAGCGGCCGCGGCGACCGATTGCTGCTGCTCGTCGCCCGCCACCTGCACGGTCGGCGAGGCGAAATTGATGCCATTTTCCTTGAAGGATTCCTTGATCATGACCTGCGCCCGACGCCTTACCTGGGTCTGTGCCCCCGGCTTGGTCTTCATGGCGAAACTCAAGGTCATGCCGTAGTCGCCAAAGTTCTCGACGCCCTTCATCTTGACCGTTTCCAGGATCAGCGGCCCGATGTCCGGATCCTCGAGCAGCTTGGCGCCGATGCCCTTCACCAGCTTCTTCACCTTGGCGACGTCGGCATCGAAGGAAACGTTGATCAGGAACTTGTCGATCACCCAGTCTCGGCTCATGTTCTGCACCGCGCCGAGCGAGCCGAAGGGCACCGTATAGACCGGGCCACGGTGATGCCTGAGCTTGACGGAGCGAATGCTGAAGGACTCGACCGTGCCCTTGTAGCTGCCGCTCTGGATGTACTCGCCGATCCGGAAGGCATCGTCCATCATGTAGAAGATGCCGCTGATGACGTCCTTGACCAGCGTCTGCGAGCCGAAGCCGATCGCCACGCCGAAGACGCCGGCGCCGGCGATCAGCGGGCCGATTTCCACCCCTAGGCCGGAGAGCACCATCAGCACGGCCACGACGGCGATGAAGGCCGCCAGAAAATTGCGCAGGATCGGCAGCAAGGTCATCAGGCGGGTGTTGCGCGCGCGCTCGGCCGCATCCTCCGTCGCATGGTTGGCCTGCTTGACGCGCAGGTTGATGAAACCCTTCACCAGCTGCCAGACCAGATCTGCAGCCAGCAGAATGACGATGCCCGCCAGGACGCCGCGGAAACCCCGATTGAAAGCGTCGTCCTGCATCATCGACGTGGCGCCTACCTTGAAGACGAGCGCCAGCCAGCCGGCTGCCAGCGCGATGACCAGCAGCCGCGCGCCGCGCTCGATGAAGATATTGCGCATGACACGGGCCCCGTCTTCGGCCGAGGCGTCCAGCATCGTCTTGGTGAAGGCACTGGTGAAGCGCAGCAGCGGCGGCAGGCCGATCAGGTAAAGGCCGATCCAGAACAGCACGTCCATGCCGGCGACCCAGAGCAGCCACAGCACGATCAGGAACGCGACCAGGAACACATTGCCGACGATGCGGCGCGAGCCGATGACGGCGCCGACCGGACGTCGCACCACGGTCAGGATCCCGAGCCCCAAGACCACCAGGCCGAGCACTGCGGTGATGAGATTGCGCACGTCGGCAGAAATCGACAGCGCACTCATCGCATCGCCGACACCCCACACGAGCGCTCCGCCAGCGATCAGCCACAAGGCATGCCGATGCCAGAAGCTTGCCTCATCAGGCGTGAGCGAGAGGTAGCCCCCTCGTCCATCCGCGCTCTCCTCATTGACAGGCCCGCCCGTAAGGACGGCCGACGCGATGATCATCAGTAGGCGCGCTCCGATCCAGGCACCGAGCAGCGGCGCGATCGTCGTTTCCAGCCGCGGCGGCCAGTCGGCGATCGCCAGCACCGACATGGTGGCAGCCGCAAAGACGATGAGCGGCAGGACCCGTGTGAGCATGGTGCGGGCAGGCCCCGTCAGCACCGCCCCCTTCAGGCTGCGTCCGAGCAGCCAGCGCAGGAGGTATTCGGCGCCGTAACCGATCGCCAGGATCAGGAAAAACCCTTTGAGAATGGGCGCAGTGCCGTGGCTCTCCATGTCGCCGGCAAGGCGCTCCTGTGCCGCCCGAATTTCCGGACCGACGCGCGGAACCGCATTGCCGATGCCGGTCAGGTGACGCCGGATTTCGGCGGTCCACCGCGCCACGACACCGGTCGCGGGCGTTCCGTCCGCTGTATCAGCCGACGCGGCCGGCGCCGTCTGTTTCGTCGACAGCCACTGCTTCACTTCCGGATCATCGAGAAGCTGGATCAGTTGCTGGACCTTTGCGGGCGGGGCCGCAGGCGCGGCCTCCTGCGCCAGTCCCGGCGAAACCAGCCCGAAGACAACGGAAAGAAAAACAAGGAGACCGATGACCGGCCCCAGAAACAAACGACCCGACGACCTGACACAGCCCATTCTCAACACCCCCGACGAACATGCCCGTCCCCCGACCGGCACGACTCCCAATCTTTACAAAGGCTAACATACCACCGAACTGTTGCGCTAACGTCAAAAAGCGGCGCGGTCAACGGCGGCGGAAACCGCCACCGCCATGGAACCCGCCACCTCCGTGGAACCCGCCTCCGCCATGGAAGCCACCCCCGCCGCCAAATCCACCACCGCCCTGGAAGCCGCCGCCACCGTGGAAGCCGCCGCCGTCAAAGCCGCCACCGCCAAAACCACCCGGGCGGTCGAAGCCGCCGCCGCCACCGGCCGGGAAGTTCAGCGGCCGCTGATCGAAGGACTGCCGCTCGAAGGTGCGCTGGTTGCCAAGCTGCCGGCCGATATTGTCGATCGCCAGATGATCGGGAGCGTGCTCGCGGGCAGCCCGCGCCGCACCCTGGCCGGTTTGCTGGCGCGTCTCGATCCGCTGGTTGAGGTTTGCAGCCGCATCCGGATGGTTGGCGGAGAATTGCTCACCGGCTTTTGTCCTGTCCTGGATCAAAGGCTTCTGGACCGGCTGCCAGCCGTCCGGCGTATGCTTCTGCCATTGTCCGTCGTCACGTCGATAGACGTTTCCGTCGCGGCCGGCATAGACGTCACCGCCCTTGCCCCCGGTGACAAAGCCGTGGTTGCCGTCCGACGTGCGCCAGTTGACGCCGGCGCCGTTGGCAGTCGAGCCGCCGCTGATGCGGGCAAAATCGGACCCGTGCTTGACGGCGGCCGTGCCCCAGCTGCCGTAAACGTTATGCCCTCCACGGGCGATCGCCGCGTTGCCGGTGCGCGGATTGTAGGCGGCAACGAAGCCGCGGTCTCCGTTCGGCCCGTAGCCAACCGCGCCGCGAATATAGGTGCCCGTGCGCGGATTGTAGGCCGCACCGGCAGCAATGCCGCGATAGGGCCCGTAGGCATATCCGTAACGGCCGAACGTGCCGATGGCGGGGTTATAGAAAGCGCCGACGCCATAGGTCACCGGGCGCGGATAATAGGGCCAGTAGCCGCCACCGGCCCAGCCGTAATCCCAATAGTCGTCATAGTACCAGCCGGTGCCGTAGACGAAGGTATCCCAGGCAAGATAGGCGCCGAGATAACCCATCGTATAGCCGAACCAGACCGCATCGGGCTCGGTATCGTAGATGCGCACATAGGTGGCATTGTAGATCGGCGACGACGGCGGGATGGCATAGATCTCGTCCGGCACCGCCTTCGCCACGGCGAATGGCCCGGTCGGTGCATCGCCAACGAACCACACCCCGTCCTTCAGCACGAAGTACTTGTCGCCGACCTTGATGACGGTCTCGTTGGTGTTGACCGCATAGGTCAGGGAGGTCCCGTCGATCTTTTCGAACTTCGGGTCGCCGCTGTAGGCGACGTCCACGGTGACCGAACCGTCGAGGGCGACACGCGCCTTTTCGGGGATGCTGGCCTTCAGCCGTGCCTCTGCATTCTCGGAGGTGCCGGGAACGGATGAGCGCACCGTGTAGTAGGCCGCATCCTGCGGGATGTTCTGGAAGTCCTGCGGCAGTTTGGGTGTCGCAAAGGTCCAGGGTCCGTCGAGCGAGGCGCTCGCGAACCAGCGCCCGGATACGAGGATGTACCAGCTGCTATCGGCGTCACGGTAAAAGACGTCGCTCTCGGTGTTGGTCGCAACCTTGAGGCCGGTGCCCGGAACCTGCTCGAGTTTCGGCTCACCGTCGAAGGCGAGCAGCTCCGACGGCTTGTCCGAATAGATGACGTCGGGCACGATCACCTTGTCCGCCTGCGGCGGGATCGCCGCCTTGGCATCCTTCCAGTTGTCGTCGTCCGGCAGCTTGCTGAGAATGTCGGGAAGCGATGCCGCAGGCTGCCATCCCGAGGAAATATCCTTGGACTGCAGCCATGACTTGTCGTTGCGCAGGTAGTAGGCCGCGTCGGCCTCGACCTTGAACAGGTCCCAATTGGTGTTGACCGCGAAGGAGAGCCCCTCGACGCCCTTGACCGGGGCGAGCACGATCTTGCCATCGGTCTGCACCAGGATTGCCGGCTTCTTGCTGACGAAGATCGGCGGTGCGTCGGCCTTCAGCCCCTCGACATTGCCGAGCCGCTGATAGTCGGCAAGGCTCGCCGTCAGCTTGTCCTCCGAAACGGTAATCGTCCCGACCGGCATCAGCTTGCCAACCTCAAGCGTCAGGTCCGCCAGCTCTTTGCGGTCGAGGACGGAAAAGTTGATCTCCGTCATCTTGATGTCGGAAACGACGACCTGGCCCGACGCACTGTCGGCGTCGGTCTTGCCGGTAACGCCGACCACGCCGAAGATCGGTTTGGCGTCGTCGGACTGCTTGTATTCGGCGGCAATCAGCGCATCGAGTTCGGTAAAATCCTTCCAGGCGTTGATCTGCGGCTGGTAGAGCGTGATGGTCGCGCCGCTATCGGTCTTGTAGGCGCGCGGCCAGCCGAGCCCCTTGGGATCGGCATCGTTCAGGTACTTGCCGCTGACGAAGCCGTTCTGGCCGTTGAAGCTCACCGCGCACCAGGTGCCGGCATCGTCGCATTCCTTGACATCGACCTCGGTTCCCTCGGCGATCGTGCCCAGGCTGTTGAAGCCGGTTCCCGGTCCTTCCCGGAAATTGACGGAAGCGCTCGTCGTCGCCGGCCCGGCCTGCGCCGGAACGGTGGCAATCGCGAGGAGAGTGAAAGCGAGCGTCAGTCTGCGCATTAACGGTTCTCCGAGATCCCGGGCGGCCCAACGCGCGCCCGCAACGACTGAAGCCGGAGCTGACACCGGAACCGGTTGAGCCATAAGCATCTTTGCCCGCTGCCGTAGCGCAAGTACGTAACAGTAACGGCGACCGTAACGGGTCAGCGAGACGATGGATGCGACGGCGCGGAGCGCGTCGCAACATACGCCCGGCACGGAAGCGATTCGGAGCGCGGCAGGGGCGCATGCAGTTTCACCGCCGCTTACGGTCCTTCAGGTCGCCCGCTTCTGTCCCGATCGCGACGGTCGCTATCCCGTCTCCCCAAGGGAAATCATCAAAGCGTCGCAAATCTTTGTGTTTTAGCCCGTAGTGATTGCATAGAGTCATTTATTCAAGCAAACTCATATGCATGATTTGACCACTCCTACGTGCGGAGGAAATACAAGTGAACACGAAAGCCCCCAGCCAGATCGATGTCTTTGTCGGTTCCCGCGTCAGGATGCGTCGGTTGATGGCCGGACTGAGCCAGGAGAAGCTGGCCGACGGTCTCGGGATCACATTCCAGCAGGTACAGAAGTACGAAAAAGGCACCAATCGCATCGGCGCGAGCCGTCTGCAGGCGATCGCCGATATCCTCGGCGTGCACCCGAGCTTCTTCTTCCAGGAGGGTGAAGACCCTGCCGGCGCACGCAACGGCGACACAACGCGCGAACCGAGCGAAATCTCGTCCTTCGTTTCGTCGAAGGAAGGCATCGCGCTCAACCGCGCTTTCCTGAAGATCACGGACCCGGTGCTGCGCAAGAAGATCATCTCGCTGGTGGCAGCCGTTGCCCAGACGCCGGAGACCGAGACCGCCCGCTCAAGCGCGAGCCACGCTCAGGACCTGCACGGCTAAACACCCGCGCCCGACAGGCCAGCGCCCGACAGGAATGACCGGATGACATTCAGACTGCAGACCCTCGGGCGCTTGCGGCTCGTCGATAACGGCGGGCGTGAGGTAGCGTTTCCCGAAAAGGGTCTGCTGATCCTGTGTCATCTGATCGTCGACGGCCACAGCGAGCAGTCCAGAAACGATATCGCCAAGCTGCTTTGGGATGAGATCGTCCCGAGCCAGGCCTTCGTCAATCTGCGCAAGACGATCTCCCGCATCAGCGCACGCCAGGAAGAGCTCGGGTGTCATTTCCTGAGTTTCTCGCCGTCGTCCGTGCGCCTCGACGCCAGCCGGCTCAAAAGCGACGTCGATGCCATCGGGCGCGAGGCCGGCGATCCGCTTTCGCGCCTCCAGTGGGCGGTCGAAACGTTCCAGGAGGACTTCCTCAAAGACCTGAAGTCCCAGGGCCAGGCGCTGCATGGCTGGATCGAGCGGCAGCGTGGCGAGCACATGGCGCTGCTGCGCGAAAGCCTGCTGCTCGCAGCAGCGGAGGCGACGAACAACCATCGCAAGCTGGTCAAGGCGGCGGCGACCCGGCTGCTCGAGCGCAACCCGCTCGACGAGGACGTGCGCAAGATCCTGACCCAGGCGTTTCAGCTCGAAGGCAATCACCTGGAGGCACGGGCCGTCTCGAATGGCGGCGGTGCCATCGCGGTCAGCAGGCCGGAATTTCGATCGGTCTCCACGATAATTGCGCCCACGCCGGAGGCGGCCGTCGACACGCGCCCGCCGCGCGTCGTCCTTCTGCCGCCGAACAACGGCGCGATCGACAGTCCGGCAACACAATTTGCGAGCGCCCTGATCGAGGATGTGACGATCGGGCTTTGCGCGCTTCGCTCGGTTTCGGTGATCGCGCCCTATACGGCCGCGCAGATCAGCCTGCAGGCCGACAAGGCCAACACCTACCAGAAGCATGCCATCAGCTACATTCTCGACACGCGCCTCACCGACGAAGGCAGCCGGCTGACACTCTTCACGCAACTGATCTTCTTTGCCAATGACGAGGTGATCTGGGCCGACCGTTTCAATCTCGACGGTGACGGGCTGATGGCGTCGCGACGGGAAATCGCCCGCCAGATCGCGCTGGCGATCGCCAACCAGGTGGAGCGCAACGAGACCCATCGCCAGAGCTACGAGACCAATGTCGGTTCCTACCGCAACTTCCTGCTCGGCCAGCGCTATCTCAAGCAGCTCAATCTTCCGGAGGTACGGCGCGCCCGCAAGAGTTTCCGCGAAGCGCTCTACCAGAACGGCGACTTCGCGCCGGCGATGAGCGGTCTGGCCCGCAGCTATTTCGTCGAATGGCTGCTGACGGCCCGTGGCGACGCCGAATTGCTGGCGCTTGCCGAACGGCATGCGCGCGATGCGGTTGTGGCCGACGACACGCTGGCGACGGGCTACCGCGAGCTTGGCGTCGTCAAGCTCTACTTGAGACAGTTCGACGAGAGCATGGAATACCATGACAAGGCGGAGGCGCTGAGCCCTCAGCACGCCAACGTGATCGCGAGCTATGCCGATACGCTGGTGCAGGCCTCACGCCCCGAGGGCGGCCTGCGCAAGATCCAGGCAGCAATCGAGCTCAACCCGATTGCGCCGGACGAGTATTTCTGGACCGCGGCCGGAGCCAGCTACTCCCTTGGCCAGTATGAGCAGGCGATCGCCTATATCGAGCGCATGCGCGATCCGACCCCTGCCGACCGCCTGGCGGCGGCAAGTTGGGGCATGCTCGGCAACCGGAAGAAGGCGCGCCAGTTCGTCCGTAAGACTTTCGACGTGCATCCCGACTTTGATCTCGACAAGTGGATGACGATCGTTCCCTTTAGGGAAGAATGGCAGCGCGTTCATTATTGCGAGGGCCTGCGCAAGGCAGGCTTCTGATTTCTCACATCAGCAACGGCCAGGAGGGGAAAATGGCAAAAGTAGTGGTGATCGGTTTGGCGGACGACAACCGTCTTTGGGTCGCGGATCTGGATGCGGGCACGGTCACGCAGATTGCGACGCCGACGCAGGGACCGCTGGCTGCGGCCAACGACCTGCGCAACAACAGTGGCGCCATGGTGCACAAGGGCGTCAATCTCGCCGTCGTTGCAGCCTCGTCCGGCTCCGTTTCCGGCGGGTTCATGGACGGCTAGTCCACGCGTGGCACAAGCCGCCGAAACCGGCCGGCCGTCGGACGAGCATTCCAGCCGTCCGGCGGCCGGCGCGTTTTGCTATAGCGATCGCGCCTGCCCGCCCGAAGAAACATTCCGGCGGATCGAGGCATATTTGCCGGCGCTCGGCGTCACCCGGCTTGCACGGCTAACCGGCCTCGACCGGATCGGCATCCCGGTGTGGAGCGCCGTATCGCCCAACGCCCGATCAATCGTCATCAACCAGGGAAAAGGCATCACCGATATCGGCGCCAAGGTTTCGGCGGCCATGGAGGCGATCGAGCGCGCGGTGGCCTGCGCACCGTCGGCCGCGACAAGAAGGGCCACCAGCCGGGCTCTTTCCGAAACAGGCGACCGAACGTTGCATCTGCCGGGGCTCATCGCGGCCGGGCAAGCAGACCTTCAGGACGACGAAACCATCGACTGGCTCCGGGGCATCGATCTCTTGGACGGCGCAACCACCTGGGTTCCGCGCGAAGCGGCGATCCTCGACCGCACGATCGTCGGCTGTCGCTACTGGCAATCCTCCGACGGCCTGGCATCGGGTAACACCGAGACCGAGGCGATCCTGCACGGTTTGCTCGAGCGCATCGAGCGCGATGCAGAAACGCTGTGGCGAATGCTGCCGCTAAGCGGCAAGCACCGCGGCTGCATCGATCCGGGAAGCTTCAAGGATCCCGTTCTCGACGAACTCGCGGAACGGATCGCCGCAGCGGGCCTGGACCTGCGCCTCTTCGACATGACGAGCGACGTCGGCATTCCCTGCTATGCCGCGACCCTTGCAGAAGCGGGCATTCTGTCCGCCAGGCAGCCGCGCTATCACGACGTCACCATCGGGCACGGCGCCCATCCGGTCGCGCGGCGCGCCGCCATCCGTGCGGTGACGGAGGCTGCCCAGTCGCGGCTCACCTATATCAGCGGCGCCCGCGACGACGTGTTTCCGGAAACCTTCACCCGCGACCTTCCCGAGGAAACGCGAGGCCTGTTTGCCGCCGCGCCGCAGCGGAGAAGCTTAGCGGCGCCAGATGCCCCGACCGGGCCGAAGGCGCTGCTCGATGACGTCATGTGGCGGCTCGAAACGGCCGGCATCCGGACGGTTGTCGTCGTTCCGCTGATGGAAGGCGTTGCGCCTTTCTCCGTGGTCAAGGTCATCGTTCCGGCCCTTGAAAATCCCGACGGTCTGCGCAAGCGCCGTTTCGGCGAACGGGCGCTCGCGCGCGCACTGGAGGCCGGATGAACGTCGCCTTTGTCGGCCCGACCTTGCCCGACGTACGAGACGCCGCGGACAAGAGCGTTCTCGTCCTCCCGCCCGCCGTCCAGGGCGACGTGCTGCGCGCTGTCGAGGACGGCGCAACCGCGATCGGGCTAATTGACGGCAACTTCGAGAATGTCGCGCCCGTCTGGCACAAGGAAATCCTCTATGCCCTGTCGAGAGGCGTGCAGGTCTTCGGCGCGGCCAGCATGGGCGCGCTGCGGGCGGCAGAATGCGCCCCCTACGGCATGGTCGGCGTTGGTGAGATCTACCGGCAATACGCCGAGGGCGAGCGCGCGGACGACGCCGACGTTGCGCTGATCCACGGCCCCGCCGAACTCGGCTATCTGCCGCTGACGCTACCGCTGGTCAATGTCGATGCGACGCTCAGGCGCCTTTCGCAGAGCCACGCCCTTGCCCCGGAGCTCGCAGCGTCGATCGGCGCGACCGCGTCCGCCATGTTCTACAAGGAGCGCAACTGGGCGAGCATCGCCGCGCGCGTGGCGCTTCCGGCGGGCACGGACCGCACCCGTCTCGTTGCTCTGCTCGCGCGCGAATATGTCGACCAGAAGGGCATCGACGCGCGACATTTGCTGGACGCACTGCGACATGCGCCGGCCCAACGAACGGTTGTACCGCAAAGCTGGAAATTCAATTCTACCAGCATGTGGAAGAGGTTGTCCGGTCAACCTGACGCTTCATCTTAAGGGTGTGGTTTTCAGATACAACGTGTGTCACGCTCATGTCACGCGCACTCCCGCCAAGTCACGCTATGATTGGTCACGCTGGGCTGGGCCTTTGGGTCCAATGGAAGCTGGGGAAAATCATGCTATCTTCATTTGCTGTACCGGTCGAACCGGAAGACAAGGAAAAGGAGCTCTTGGCACTGGCTCGTCTCGTCACCTATGCGCGCGACTCCGCCAAGACCCTCAACGTCGAAGGCGTGCAATACTGCCTCGAACTCGCGCTCGCATCGCTGCTCAAGGAAGCCGAGGACTGTGGCAGCCAGAGAGCACATCTGACCAACGAGCTGCTGACGCGCCCGAGCCTCGGTCGCTGCTAGGTTCGACGCCGCTTCTGGGATTGCCGTCATCCGGCGATTGGTCTGCCTCCGCGAACCCTTAGTTTTGCGGATAAGCGACGGCATGACCTCCATGACGCCGACAACCGGATAGCCCCGTTTTGCCAAAGGCGAAGCGGGGTTGCCGCTGTTGTTCGGCCCGCGGTGGGCCTCTCCCCGCGCTTCGCCGCGCGCGGATTTGGTCGCCGAACGATCACTCTCTCGCACCGCATGAGTCAGCCCCCTGAGAATCCGGAAAACAAGCGGCCGGGACGGATATTCCCCACAAACCAGTTCCGTTCGAAAGCCCGCTTCGCGCTTTCGCTCAAATTTAGTCCATAATTTCCATAGATAATATTGAGTGAGCGAAGCACCTCCGGTTAGGCTTCTCCCATCACGTGCGAACCGGCGCAGGGCTCTTGTCCGAGCGACTGCCCCGAACGCCCGAACGACCAAGGGAGACCAGCTTGAGCCAGACAAATCCAACCCTGCCCGTCCTTGACCTCTCGCGCTTTGCGGCAGGCCACCCCGAGCGGGCCGCAGCGCTCGACGAGTTGCGTAGCGTTGCCCGCTCGGTGGGCTTCTTCTATCTCGAGGGCCACGGCATTCCGCAGGAAGAGATCGACGGCATTCTTTCGCTTTCGCGCCGCTTCTTCGCGCTGCCGGAGGATGACAAGCTGGCGATCGAGATGCGCAAGTCGCCGCACTTCCGCGGCTACAATCGCGCCGGCCTCGAATATACCCGGGGCACCCAGGACTGGCGCGAACAGGTGGACTTCGGCCCTGAGCGCCAGAGCCTCGAAGTTGCGTCCGGCGACGCGCCGTGGAAGCGACTCGTCGGCCCGAACCAGTTTCCAGATGCCTTGCCGGAACTGAAGCCGGCGATCCTTGACTATATCGAGGCGGTCACCGGGCTCGGTATCCGGCTGATCGAGATTTTCTCCGAAGCGCTCGGGCAGAAGCCTGATGTCTTCGGGCCGATCTACCGCGATGGCCCCAACCAGTTGCTGAAGATCATCCGCTATCCCGGCCGCGACAAGACCGAAAGCGACCAGGGCGTGGGCGCCCACAAAGACGGCGGCTTCGTCACGATCCTGTTGCAGGACGTGGTCGGCGGGCTGCAGGTCGACGACGGCAAGGGCGGCTGGATCGACGCGCCGCCGAAGCGCGGCAGCTTCGTCATCAATGTCGGCGAACTCTTGGAACTGGCGTCGAACGGCTATCTGCTCGCCAACATCCACCGGGTGGTGACGCCGCCGGCCGGCGGTGATCGGCTCTCGGTCGCCTTCTTCCTCGGCGCCAATCTCGCATCGACCATCCCGGTCCTCGATCTGCCGTCACATCTTGCAGCCGAAGTCCGCGGCGTTACCCAGGATCCGCAGAACCCGCTCTTCCACGAGGTCGGCCGCAACGTGCTGAAGTCCCGGCTGCGCTCGCACCCCGATGTCGCCGCCGCGCACCATGCAGACCTGCTGGAGCAGCCAAAGGCGGCCGTGCCCGCCTGAACAACCGGACAGCGCCGATCAACCTGAGAGCCAAGGAGAAATGGCATGACGATCCATCAGAAGCCGGAAGAGCCTGCAGTCGAGATCAAGGTGCCGACCGGCCTGCGCGAAGCCAGCGGCCGGCTGCATCCCGAAACGCTGGCGCTGCACGGTGGCAGCTATCGCTTCGATCCGGCAAGCGGCGCGGTCGCTGTGCCTATCTACCAGACGACCTCCTACCAGCTGCCCGGCACCGACGGCGCCGACAAGCTCTTTGCGCTGGAGGCGCCCGGGCATCTCTACACCCGCGTCTCCAACCCGACGCAGGACGCCTTCGAACAGCGGCTGGCGGAAATCGAAGGGGGTGCAGCAGCGCTCGCACTTGGCTCCGGCCAGGCGGCATCGGCTTTCGCGCTTCTGAACCTTGCGCGCTCCGGCGACAATGTCGTCAGCGCCGCAGGCCTTTATGGCGGCACCTGGGCGCTGTTTGCCGCGACGCTGAAAAGCTTCGGCATCGAGGTCCGTTTCGTCGATGCTGCTGATCCCGAAGCCTTTGCCCGGGCGACGGACGAGCGGACGCGCGCCTACTACGCCGAGTCCCTGCCGAACCCGAAGCTCGAGGTCTTTCCGATTGCCGAGGTCGCCGAAATCGGCAAGCGCTTCGGCATTCCGCTGATCGTCGACAACACCGCAGCACCGCTGACGATCCGTCCCTTCGACCATGGCGCGGCCGTCGTCGTCTACTCGACGACGAAATACATCGGCGGGCATGGCACCTCGATCGGCGGCGCGATCATCGACAGCGGCCAGTTTCCCTGGCACGAGCATGAGGCGCGGCATCCGAGCCTGCACGAGCCGGACCCGAGCTACCAGGGCAAGACCTGGCTCGAAAAAGCGGCCGCAATCGCGTTTCATCCCTATATCCTGCGCGCCCGCGCTGTGCTCCTGCGCGACCTTGGCGCGGCGATCAGCCCGCTGAACGCATTCCAGTTCATCCAGGGCCTGGAAACGCTGCCTCTGCGGATCCGGCAGCACAACGAGAACGCCATCAAGGTCGCCGAGTTCCTGCGCACCCACCCAAAGGTCGAGCGGGTGATCTTCCCGAAGTTCCAAGATGGCGAGGCAAAGGCGCGCGGCGAAAAATATCTGCTGAACGGCCACTACGGCGCGCTCGTCGGCTTCGAGCTGAAGGACGGTCGCGAGGCGGGACGGCGCTTCATCGACGGGCTGAAGCTGCTCTACCACGTCGCCAATATCGGCGACGCGCGCTCGCTCGCCATCCATCCGGCAACGACGACGCATTCGCAGCTGTCTGAGATCGACCAGCTGAAAACCGGCGTGACGCCGGGCTATGTCAGGCTTTCGATCGGGATCGAACACGCCGACGACATCATCGCCGACCTCAGGCAGGCGATCGACGCCGCCTGAGCGAACGACGCTTTCGCATCTTCCGCGGGCTCATCCACGAGGGGTGAGCCCGCGGAGACGTTTTCGGTTCAAGACACGTCCATAGGCCTTTGTTTCGTTTCATGCGAAAAGGGGCGGTCATGTCGGATTGATGTTGCCGGGCGCGTCCGTCGCCGCGGCACATCGAGACGCGCACAAGGAGGAAAAGACAATGAGCACGAACACCCAGGTCCTGCTTGCCGCGCGGCCATCCGGGAAACCGGCACCCAGCGATTTCCGCGTCGTCGAAACGGCAATTCCGGAACCGGCGGAAGGCGAGGTTCTCCTGAAGATCCTCTACCTTTCGCTCGACCCCTATATGCGCGGCCGGATGAATGCCGGCCGGTCCTATGCCAAGCCGGTGGAGATCGGTGCGGTCATGGAGGGCGGTACGGTCGCCCGCGTCGTTCGCTCGCGTCACCCGGATTTCAGCGACGGCGACTTCGTGCTTTCCCACTCCGGCTGGCAAAGCTATTCGCTATCGCGCGGTGCTGACCTGCGCAAGCTCGATCCGGCGGCCGCGCCCCTGTCGACGGCGCTCGGCATTCTCGGCATGCCCGGCTTCACCGCCTATGCGGGACTGCTGACGATCGGCAAACCCCAGCCCGGCGAAACGGTCGTCGTGGCGGCCGCAAGCGGCGCTGTCGGCTCGGCGGTCGGGCAGATTGCCCGTATCAAGGGCGCGCGCGCAGTCGGCATCGCCGGCGGCGCGGACAAATGCGCCTTCGTCCGCGACACGCTCGGCTTCGATGCGGTGATCGATCATCGCGCGCCGGATTTCGCCGAACAACTCGCCGCCGCCTGCCCGAAAGGCATCGACGTTTATTTCGAGAATGTCGGCGGCCATGTCTGGGATGCGGTATTTCCGCTGCTGAACGACTTCGCCCGCGTACCCGTCTGCGGCTTGATTGCGCACTACAACCAGCCCGCGGGCGCGCAAGCCGGGGGCGACCGGCTGCCGGGCGTCATGCGTGAAGTGCTGAGCCGGAGCCTGCTCATCCGGGGCTTCATCCAGCGCGAGTTTGCCGACCAGCGGCCGCTCTTCTATCAGGAGATGGCCGGCTGGATCAAAAGCGGCGAGGTGCGGTATCGCGAGGACATCGTCGACGGGATCGAGAATGCGCCGGAGGCCTTCATCGGTCTGCTCGACGGCCGCAATTTCGGCAAGCTCGTCATCCGGGTCGCCGCCGAAAGCTGAAAGGCGGCCGGTGCTCAGCGTTACTGCTGGGCGACCGGCTGTAGGCCGGCCTTGGCGAGACCGTCATCGAGCAGTGCGATCAGGTCCGGCGCGTAGCCGCGAGCGACGAGTTCCGCCTCGTATGGCTGTGGCGAGCGCGTTTTACCCAGGCGCAATCCGTCGAGCGCGCTTGTCGCCTCCCGCGTCAGGCCGAGCTGGCCTGCCGCTGCCACGCGCAGAAGATTGACGGCCGTGTCCGCCGGATTGGCAAGCTCGCGGGCACGCCTCAGTGCTTCGCGGTAGCGGCCGCTGCGATAGTCTTCCAGCGCCAGGGTCAGCGCGGCGTCGTGGTGCAGATACTCGCCGCCGGCATCCGCCACGCGGGCCAGGTTCACACCGTCCGAATAGGCGCCGCTGACGAACAGCAGCAGGCCGAGCCGAGCCGGAATGGCATCGTCGAGCGGATTGAGCGCCGCCGCGCGACGACCGGAGATGAACGCCGCTTCCGTCTCGCCAGCCGCAAAGCGCGCCTGCATCTGGGCCACATAGCTCTGGCTCGATTGCGGTGCCAGCGCAACGGCCTTGTCCGCAAGTTTCAAGGCACGCTCGGCAACCGTCGGCGCAGCGCTGGCTTCGCCGGTCGCAACCAGGACCATCGCCAGGCTCGCCAGAACATCGGCGTCGGCGGCCTGGTAGGAGACCGATTTTTCCAGGCACCCGTGAGCCGAAGCCAGGCCCTCAGGATCGATCCGTGCCAGCGCCACATCCGCCTGAAGGACGCAGCCGTAGCCGATCGACGGCGTCACCAGCTGCCGCGCAGCCTCCAGGCTGACGATGACGCCCTCCTCGCCGGCAAGTGAAAGAGCAAGACGGGAAAGCAGCTTCTCCTGTATTTCGCGCGCATCGCCGCTGTCGAGCGCCGCCTTCGAAATGCCGGCCCTCAGGGCCTCGTTGCTTTGCACGTCGATGACCTGCCAGGAGACCTCGTGCCGGCGTTCGTCGGTGCTGTAGGCGATCGAAAGCCTGTATTCCTTGCTACCCTGCAGCTTGACCGGCGGCGCGGACGAGACCCACCCGGTGATCGAAGCCACGTCGACACCCGCGGGCGAGACCGGCGCGAGGGTACGGACAGCGGAAAACTGCGAGAGCGCGTGGACGAGATAGTCTCCCGCCTTCTTCTGCACGTCGTCGTCGGCCCCGAGCCGCGTCGGCACGTCAACGACGATTGTCGGCTTGGCCGAGAAAACCGGTTGCCAGGGAAGATGGTCGGCCACTGACAGGTAGAAGGCCCCGGCCATGACCACCGCGCCGGCACCGAGTGCGGCGAAGCCGGCAAGCGGGGGCCATTTGCGCGCAACGACGGCCGGCGCAACCACCGGCTCTACGGGCTGCTCGGCTGCGGGCTCTGAAACCGGCGCAGCGCTCTCGGGCATCCCTCTCAAGGGCTCGCCGCTGATCACGAACTGTGGGACGTAATTGCCCTTCGGCAACTCGATGCGAAGCTCCGCTCTTTCGCCGAGCGCCTCGTAATACTGCGCCATGGCAGCGCGCAGGCGCTACGCTTCCACCCGAACGATCGGATCGGTCGCAGGATCGAAGGAGGCGGGCCGCCCGAAGACGTCGATGGCGATCGTGTAGGCTTTCACCTGGCCAGAACGGCCAGCGAAAAACTCGTCAACCAGATACCGCAACAGCTTGCGATGACGCTCGGTCGCGTGAAACTGGCTATCGGCAAGAATGCGCTCAAGGGCGGCTCGCGCCTCGCATTCTGCAACGGCAATGCAGTTCATATGACCCGCATTTCTGCTGGCTTCCATGATGCGCTCCCAACTGCCACAACCCCAAAGAGAGTGCAACGCGAGGCGAACTCTAGACGAGAGCTTCTGTGGCGGAAAGAAGAATATCGCACCGTCACAAAATATTTTTATCGAAGAATTGAATCATTTTAAATTGAAACAGGAACCCCCGATAATTCCCATAGAATTCTTGTGGGGTTTTCGTCGCCCTGGCAAGCTCAAACGAGGTATTCGTTAATCACAACGGACTAGGCTCATGTCCCCGTATCGGCGATACAGACGGAAATGACCTCTTCTTCGATCTCGCGACAGATCAATTCATACTCCGAGATCATCGAATGATCCAGTGGGGCGAGACGCCTTTGCCGGTCAAGCATCGAGCTTGCTTCCTCATAGGCTTCGCAGAGGCTTGCCAGGGACTGGTTCTTGGCACTGATCAATTGCAACTGGCCGCGCAATGCCGGCAGCTTGAGCATAAGCTTCAGAAGTCCCCGTTGAAAGGCTGCGCTGGGCATGGGTTACCATCCGCCTGAACGACAATCGATGCTCATGCATTGGCATTCCCCGGGGTGCCAGTGACGACCAGACACCGTTGCGGGCGGGGGCCGGCTCGCCGGTCGGCGCTTGTGGCCAATTTGGCCCTCGCTTACCTCTCCCCTGAACGAAAAGTGGCACGAACGCCGATTTTCGGAAGTACGTAACAGTAACATTGGGCCGTATTGGCCGCCGTCTTGGCGATCTTCGCCCCTAATCCTCATGAATTGCGCCGTCACCGGCCGCATGGGCGATATCGCGATCGATCCTGGGAAATATTCCTCGGCGGGATAGACGCGCCAGAGCACCGTCGTTCGCGCGGCGATGGCCAGCTGGTGGCGCGCGCGCAGCAAGTCGCGCTCGCCACCGGCCTTTGTCTCGACATCGATCGCTGGCGCACACAGCCCCAGCGGCGCAGCCGTCTATTTTTCGAAGGCGTAGATCTTGCGCCAGTCGTTCTTCATGTCGACCAGCAGCCAGTTGCGCTGCTCGGCCTCGGTCATCGCCTTGTCCAGCTTGCCGACAGGGGATTGCCGATCATAGGCCCATTCGCGCTCGCCGTCCGTATGGTGCACGATCATGCCGAAACGCGGGCCGGGGCCCGCCGTCACCCAACGCAGCATCTCGTAATCGCCATCAGAATTGCCGGCGGCAAAGATCGGCCGCCGGCCGATAAAGGTGTTGATCCCGACCGGCTTGCCGGCACCGTCGTCGATGAAGTCGATCTTGGGTTCGCGCATCAGCACCGGCGCGTCGCCGTCGAGTTCGTACTTCGTCGCGATGCTGCTGCCCACCACCTGCTCGGGCGGGATCCCATACATCTGTTCGGTCATCGGCCGCATGAACTCGATACCGCCGCCCGAGACGATATAGGTCTTGAAGCCGTTTGCCCTGAGATAATCGAGCAACTCGCGCATCGGCAGAAAGGTGATCTCGTTATAGGGGCGATCGAAGCGCGGGTGCCGGGCGGTCGCAAACCAGTCCTTGACCGTCTTCGTGAACGCGTCCGTCGTCATTCCGGCATGGGTCGCCATGACCAGCTCGACGATGCCTTTTTCGCCGGCGGCGGCAACGCCTGCCATGTCGCCCTTCAGCAACGATGCGAACGGCTCCTTGTCCTTCCACTCGGGATGCTCGGGCGCCATCGCCTTGACGCGGTCGATGGCGAACATGCCCTGGAAATAGTTCGGCTGCTCGGTCCACAGCGTGCCGTCATTGTCGAAAACGGCGATCCGCTCTGCCGGCGCCACGAAATCGGCGCTGCCTTCGCTGGTGACCCGTGTGACGAAATCGACGATCTCGGTTTTCGCTGCGCCATCGTTCCACGAAGGGAGCGTGTCGGCCGGCGTATCCGCTGCCAGGAGCGCGCTCGGCGATGCAAAGGCCGCAGCGAACGTAAACAGCAGGCCGGCGAGCCTGGAGCGACGCCGCAGTCTACCGGCATCGTCGGCCACCAAGGACCCGGAACGCATCGCTGTTGCCGTCATCATCCATCCTCCTCGCGGAACGGTTTTTAAAGTCCTCTGGGCGGATCAGGGCCGCCGAATGCAACGGAACCCGATGTGGGTCGTCGCCGCGTTTTCCTCATGCGCGTGACGCGCCGCCGGCCGATACCGACGACAATAGTTGGGCGCACAGAGGTGCGAGCCCCCTTTCACCACCCGACGGGCAATGTGGAGCGTGGGCTGACGCGGATCGAAGCTCGCCTCCCGGTCTCCGCCCCGCGGATTGGCGGGAATGCAGCAGCTCTTTTGCGCCGGCGCCGGGTGGCGGGTCGACCAGAAGTCGCTGGTCCATTCCCAGGTATTGCCGATCATGTCGTAGAGGCCGTAGCCATTGGCGGGGAAGCTCGCGACCGGCGAGGTCCGCTCGAAGCCGTCAGGCCTCAGATTTTCCGTCGGAAACAGGCCGTGCCAGGTGTTCGCCATGAAGCGCCCCTCCGGGACCAGTTCGTCTCCCCAGGCAAATTCCGCGCCTTCGAGCCCGCCTTTGGCGGCGAACTCCCATTCGGCCTCCGTCGGCAAATCCTTGCCCGCCCAGGCTGCATAGGCCTTGGCGTCGAGAAAGGAGACCTGCACCACCGGATGGTCGAGCTTGCCGCGGATGTTGCTTTGCCGCCCGTAGGGCCGACGCCAGTCGGCGCCGAACTTGAAGTTCCACCATTGCGACGGACTGTTGCCGGCCACGCGTTTCGGCGGATCGAAGATCACCGAGCCCGCCCGCATCATCTCCGGAAGCGCACCGGGATAGTCCTTCGGGTCCGGCGTCTTTTCCGCCTCGGTCACGTAGCCGGTCGCCTCGACGAAAGCCGCAAACTGCCGGTTGGTAACGGGCGTGACGTCGATCCAGAAGCCGTCGACCTTCACCGGATGGGCCGGCGCCTCCTCCGGATAATGCTTGTCCGAGCCCATGACGAAGGTCCCGCCCTCTATCCAGACCTGCTCGCGGGCGCTGATTGCCGCCGGCGTTTCGTCGACAAGGGGCATTTTCGGGGACATTTGCATCTGGCTCTGATCTCCCTGGGCACCATCCGCCAAGATATCCGCGGACGGCCGGCCCACGTTAGCGCCAAATGCCCGCCGCCCAAAGTACGTAACCGTTACGCAACCGCCCGAAGCCTCTGGGATGCGAAGCCGCCTGCCGTGGGGCGTACCTGCCAGCGTCACGCAGTCCTTCGTTACTGTTACGTTCTTTCCAATCGGACTGATTTAACAATAAGCTGAAGCGAAAGTGCATGACGACTGATGTTGCCGACAGGGCAAGGGAGCAGGACTTCATGGGTGCACGCGACGATATCCAGCAACTCGGCAAGCGCATCGGCGAAGCGATCATCGGCCAGGAGGGCATGATCGAGCGCTTGCTGCTGGGGTTGCTCAGCAACGGCCATCTGCTGGTCGAGGGCTTGCCCGGACTTGCGAAAACCCGCGCGATCAAGAGCATGGCGAAGAACCTCGATGCGGAGCTTTCGCGCATCCAGTTCACGCCGGACCTCTTGCCGGCCGACATCACCGGCTCCGAAGTCTATTTCTCCGAGGGCGGCAAGGGCGCGTTCCAGTTCCAGGAAGGGCCGATCTTCGCCAATCTCATTCTCGCCGACGAGGTGAACCGCGCGCCGGCCAAGGTGCAGTCGGCCCTGCTCGAGGCGATGGAGGAGCGCCAGGTCACGATCGGCGGCAAGAGCCATATGCTACCCGATCTCTTCCTGGTCATGGCGACCCAGAACCCGATCGAGCAGGAAGGCACCTATCCGCTGCCCGAGGCGCAGCTCGACCGCTTCCTCATGCACATCCAGGTGGACTATCCGGATGCGGCCTCGGAGGCGGACATCATGCGGCTCGTACGCTCGGAGGAAACCAACGCCAAGTCCAACAACCATGCGACCGAGAAGCTCGCCCAGGACGCGGTTTTTGTGGCGCGCAAAGAAATTTCGGCGATCACCGTTTCCGAAGCGATCGAGAACTACATCGTCGCGCTGGTGATGGCGACGCGCTATCCCGACAAGGTCGACAAGGATCTCGCCAAATGGCTCCAGGTCGGCGTCAGCCCGCGCGGCGTCATCGGCCTCGACAAGGTTTCGCGGGCGCATGCCTGGCTGAACGGCCGCGACTTCGTCACGCCCGACGACGTTCAGGCGACCGTGCACGACGTCTTTCGCCATCGCCTGGTGCTTTCCTACGAAGCCCATGCCGGCGGCACTACCGCCAACCAGGTGATCGACCGCATCGTCGAGCTCGTCGCGGTCGCCTGAGGATGGAGGTTCGTCGATGGCCATATCCTTGCCGGCCCTCGCCCGCTCACGCGGCATCATAAAGCCCCGCACGGCCGACACCACCGGCGTCTATACCTCCGTGGACGCGCTTGTCGGTCTCGAAGCCATGGCCCGCGACCTGACGTTCCTGCGCAAGGCGCCGGTGCGGCGCCTGCTTGCCGGGCGTCATGAATCGCGCATGCGCGGCCGCGGGCTCTCGTTTGAGGAACTGCGCAACTACCTGCCCGGCGACGACATCCGCGCGATCGACTGGCGCGTGACGGCGCGCACCGGAAAACCGGTCGTGCGCGTCTACGACGAAGAGAAGGACCGTCCGGCCCTCATTGTCGTCGACCAGCGCATCAACATGTTCTTCGGCAGCCGCCGCGCGATGAAGTCCGTCGCCGCGGCAGAGGTCGCGGCACTTTCCGCCTGGCGCGTGCTAGCGCTCGGCGACCGTGTCGGCGGCTTCGTCTTCGGCGACGAGGAGGTGACCGAGACGCGCCCCTATCGCAGCCGCGAAGCGGTGATCCGGCTCGCCGACAGCATCGTTCGCCACAACACCGCGCTGCAGGCGGGTTCGCAGGCGCCGCATGGCGCCGAGCAGCTCGATGTCGTGCTGACGACCGTCGCCAACATCGCCCGGCACGATCACCTGGTCATCGTCATCAGCGACTTCGACGGCTACAGCCTCGAAACCCGCGACATGCTTTTGAAGCTCTCGGCCCACAACGACGTGATCTGCGTTCTGATCTACGATCCCTTCCTGCTCGAACTGCCGCGCAAGGGCGATATCGTCTTCAGCGGCGGGCTGCTTCAGGCCGAAGTGCAGTTCGGCCACGGCAACGTGCGCGAGGCGATCGACAGCTTTGCCCGCAAGCGCGGGCGGGCGCTGCGCGCCTGGCAGGAGGAACTCGGCCTGCCGATGCTGCCGATCTCATCAGCGGAAGAGGTGGCGCCGCAGCTGCGCACCATGCTCGGCCAGCTCGCCAGCCGGCAGCGGAGGCGATGATGGCAACGGCGGCCCCTCCGAAAGACCCGCTGCTCGACGCCGCCCTTCGCGGGCTCGCGGATATCGCCTTGCCGCAGCCCGTCTCGATGATGCCTCAAACCCAGGCATGGGCAGCGCTCGGCTGCTTCATATTGCTGCTGATCGCGCTTGCCTGCTGGCGCTGGTATCGCCGCTGGGAGGCCAATAGCTACCGCCGCGAAGCGCTCGCCGACCTCAGGAGGATCGAGGCCGGAGTGGCTTCCGCGGGCACGCGTGGCGAGGCCCTTGTTGCCCTGCCTGTCCTTTTGAAGCGGACCGCGCTTTCGGTCTGGCCGCGTGAGGCTATTGCGCGCCTGCACGGCACCGGCTGGACCAAATACCTCGACGCTCATTCCGGCGGCCCCGTCTTCCCGATCGCCTCTGCGCGTTTTTTCGAGGAAGCCGAGTATCGCGGCAACCAGGCGCTCGCCGCGGTCCCTGAGGCAGAGGCAAGGGCTTACATCGCAGCAGCGCGGCATTGGATCGAGGCGCATCATGTACGTGCTTGACCACGCCTGGGCGCTGATCCTCTTGCCGTTACCCTTCCTCGTCTGGTGGCTGCTTCCGCCATACCGCGAGCAATCGGCTGCCGTCAGGGTGCCCTTCTTCAAGGACATCACGGCGGCCGCCAATCTCGGCCCGACCGAAGGTTCCGTCGTTCCGAGGACCAATCTCGGGCAGAAGGTGATCGCGCCCCTGTGCTGGACGCTGATCGTGCTGGCACTGGCCCGGCCGCAATATGTCGAGCCGCCGATCGAAAAGGTAGAGCCGCAGCGCGACCTGATGCTGGCGATCGATCTTTCGCAATCCATGGACACGCGCGATTTTCGCGATCCCGCCGGCAACCTGCAGACCCGCGCCGAAGCCGTGCACAAGGTGGTCGCCGACTTCATCGACCGGCGTCCCAATGACCGGCTCGGCCTGATCGCCTTCGGCGATGCGCCCTATCCGCTCGTTCCGTTCACGCTCGACCACAAGACCGTCAAGCTGATGCTGGCCGATAGCCTGCCGGGCATGGCCGGGCCCCGCACCGCCGTCGGCGATGCCATCGGGCTTGCGATCAAGATGTTCGACGCCAGCACCGCGCCGGACAAGGTGATGATCCTCTTGACCGACGGCAACGACACCGCCAGCAAGATGCCACCCGACAAGGCCGCCGGCATCGCCGCCGAGCGAAAGGTGGTGATCCACACGGTCGGCATCGGCGATCCCAATGCGCAAGGCGAACAGAAGCTCGACACGGCAGCTCTCCAGCAGATCGCTGAAGTGACGAAGGGGCGCTACTTCTTCGGACAGGATCAGGCCGGTCTGCAAAACATCTACCAATTGCTCGACCAGTTGACGCCGGCAAACCAGAAGACGCTCTCCTGGCGGCCGCGCATTGAACTGTTTCACTATCCGCTTGGCGCGGCACTGCTGCTCGTGCTCGCCTATCATGCGGCCATGTGGCTCCTGTCCTCTCTCGGTGACCGACGTCAGCGCCGGGAGGCAGCGCCATGATCGCGGATTTTCACTTTCTGCGGCCGCTGTGGCTGCTGGCGCTCGCCGCTGTCCCGCTGCTGATCTACCTCGTCACTCGTCGCGGCGATGTTCGCTCGCAGTGGCAGGACATGATCGCACCGCATCTGCTCGATCATCTGCTGATCGACAAGGGGAGCAAACGACGCTTCCAGCCGGTGCACATCACCGCCGCACTGATCGCCGTTGCGGCGATCGCGGCCGCCGGGCCGACATGGCAGCGCGAACGGCCGCCCTTTGTGGAGGACACCGCACCTCTGGCAATCGCCATCGACCTCAACCCGACGATGAACGCGACCGATGTTTCGCCGACGCGGCTCGAACGTGCCAAGCTGAAGGTCCAGGACATTCTCGAGCGACGGAAAGGCTCGCGCACCGCCCTGTTCGCCTATGCCGGCTCCGCCCACATGGTGCTGCCGCTCAGCGACGACACGGCGCTGGTGAAGTCCTACCTTGCCGCGCTGTCACCGCAGATCATGCCGGTCGACGGCAAGGACACGGCCAAGGCCCTCCAGGCGGTCGAAAAAGCGCTCGCCAACGAAACGGTGCCCGGCACCATCCTGTTCATGAGCGACGGCGTCGAGCGTTCCGCCTTCAAGGCCTTCGGTGAGTATCAGGGGCGCAACTCATTGATGGTGCTCGGCATCGGCACGGCCGAGGGCGGCCCGGTCAAGACGGCGGACGGCGGGTTCCTGACCGACGCCAGCGGCGCGCATGTCCGGGCGAAGCTCGATGTCGAGGGCCTCAAGGCGCTACAGTCGGCCTCCAAGGCCGAGGTCGCCTCGGTGACCGCCGACGACGCCGATGTCAGCTGGATCGTCAGGCGCATCCAGACGAATTTTGCCGCGAAGACGGCCGAGGGGCTGACGCGCTGGCACGATCTCGGCTGGTGGCTGACGATCCCGATCGCCGTCTTCGGCCTCTTCTGGTTCCGCCGTGGCTGGACCATCCGCTGGGCGGTCTATCTGCTCGCCGCCATTTCGCTGATCGGCAACGATCGGGCAGAGGCAGCGGACAACCGCTTCATCGACCTCTGGCTGACGCCGGACCAGCAGGGCCGACGCGCCTTCGAACAGGGCGATTTCCAGGGCGCGTCAGAAACGTTCGCCGATCCCGCCTGGCGCGGCGCGGCGCTCTACCGCGCCGGCCATTTCCAGGATGCAATCGACGCCTTTGCCGAGACCGACACGGCCGAAAGCTACTACAATCAGGGCAATGCGCTGCTGCACCTCGACAAGGCCGAGGAGGCGATCGCCGCCTACGAGCAGGCGTTGAAGCGCCGTCCCGACTGGCCGGACGCCAAGAAGAACCTCGACATCGCCCGGAAAAGAAAGACCGACAAGGACAAGCAGGAACAGGACGCACAGCAGGAGCAGGCAGGCATCGACCCCGACCAGGTCCAGTTCGACGACAAGGGCAAGAAGGGAACGGAAGCCACCGTTCAGGGCGGACCGCAGACGGCCGACATGTGGATGCGCAACATCCAGGTGTCGCCGGCCGAACTGCTGGCAAGAAAGTTTGCGATCGAAGCGAAGGAAGGGGCCCCGTGACAGCCCTCGTCGCCCTGCAACGTCTGGTTCTCTGGCTCGTCGGCCTGTCGCTCTCGTTCGCGGGCACGGCCCTCGCCGCCGATCCCTTCGCCCGCGCAACGGTCACGACGAAGGGGCCGATCTATGCCGGCCAGCAGGTCGAGGTCGACGTCGACGTCTTCGTGCCGAACTACTTCCTTTCGCCGCCGCAGTTTCCCCTGTTCGATCTTCCCGGCACTGTCGTCACCATGCCCGACGAACGCGGCATGAACCTCAACGAGACCGTCAACGGCGAGGCCTTCTCCGGCATCCGCAAAACCTACGCGATCACCCCGCAGACACCCGGCGACTACGTGCTGCCGGCTGCAGTCATTCCGTTCGGCTATGCCGCCGTGCCCGGGCAGACGAGCAAGGGTCAGGTAACGTTGCCTTCGCTCACGTTCACGGTCGAAGCCGTTCCTCAGAGCGCGGGCGGAAAGGCCGGCGTCACCACCGGAGAAATCACCATCGCCCAGTCGTTCGACCGCGATCCAGCGGGACTGAAGGCGGGCGATGCACTGGTGCGGACCATCACCATTCGCGCGGCCGGCCTCGCACCGATGATGATACCCGAACCGACCTTCGATGCCCCGGCAGGCGTGCAGGTCTACCGGCATGACCCCGTGCTTTCGCAGGAACGCACGTCACGCGGAGAGATAACCGCGGGATTGCGCAAGGACGTGGCGACCTACGTCTTTGCAAAGCCCGGCAGCTATTCGCTTCCGGCGATCAGCCTGCCGTGGTTCGATCCGGCCAGCGGATCGATGCAGTCGGCCGAAGCGGCTGGCGCTGCCGTCAGCGTCGGTGCGGCTCCAGTGGTGGAGCCTGCGCTTGCCCCGCCGACCTCGCCGCCGTCCGAGGAGCCCTTCGACTGGCTGTGGTGGCTCAGCATCGTGGCATCGGTCGCCGCCCTCGCGGCGCTTATCCAACTGACCGCCAATCTGTTCGGCCGCCTCGAAACCCGGCTGGAAACCGCACTCGAACAGAGGGCGCAATCCGAGGCGACGGCATTTCGCCACGTGCTCGACGCTTGCCGGGATCACGACCCGTTGCGGCTGGAGACGGCGCTCGACCATTGGTCACGTCGGACCGGCAACACGCCACTCTCGCGCTGGCTCGACAGGTTCGCCGATCCGGCGACGGCGAACGCTTTTGCCGACTTTCGCCGGAGCCGCTACGGCAGCGGCGGCTCCCATCAGGACGGGCCTGATCTCCTCCGGTTGCGCGGCGGATTGAAGGTGGCGAGACAGCGCTGGCTTTCGGAAACCTCCGCCGATGGCGGCGGCCCGACATCGGACTTGCCCGACCTCAATCCCGGCCTGGAGGCCGCGCCACCAAGGCGCTTCGGAGCCGTCGGCCTGACCTGATTTACCGGCCGTCGCCGACCTTCGTAACTGTTACGTACTTACCTGCGGACACCCGCCGGTAGAAGTTGAATCGGTGAATTCAAAGCTTTGCCTGCATTCCGAGAGCGATTGCTTACTGCCTCAGGGAGACATGAGATGAGTATCGATCTGAAGAACCGGCTTGGCCGGCTCGCCGCGTGTACCATCGGGCATGCCGCGAAACCGAAGGCGCTGGCGCTCGCCGGCACCGTGCTGATGTCGACGATTTCCGCCTCCGCGCTGCCGGCCTTCGCGCAGGACGCGGCGAAACCCAACATTCTTGTGATCTTCGGCGACGATATCGGCCAGACCAACATCAGCGCCTATTCCTTCGGCGTCATGGGCTACAAGACACCGAACATTGACCGGATCGCCCGCGACGGCGTGATGTTCACCGATTACTATGCCGAAAACAGTTGCACCGCCGGTCGGTCGACCTTCATTACCGGCCAGACGGTGCTGCGCACCGGCATGTCGAAAGTCGGCATTCCCGGCGCGCCGGTTGGCATCCAGGACCGCGACGTGACCATTGCCCAGGCGCTGAAGCCGCTCGGCTATGCCACCGGCCAGTTCGGCAAGAACCACCTTGGCGACCAGGACCGCTTCCTGCCGACAGCGCACGGCTTCGACGAGTTCTTCGGCAACCTCTATCACCTGAACGCCGAGGAAGAGCCCGAACGGCCCTATTGGCCGAAGGACGATCCGGCCTTCCTCAAGGCCTATGCGCCGCGCGGCGTGCTGCACTCTTTCGCCGACGGCAAGGTGGAAGATACCGGCGCCTTGAACACCAAGCGCATGGAGACCATCGACGACGAAACCACCGCGGCCGCGATGGAGTTCATCAAGAAGCAGACGGAAGCGAAAAAGCCGTTCTTCACCTGGATGAACACCACGCGGATGCACATGTTCACCCACATCCGCCCTGAGTACCAAGGCCAGAGCGGCATGCCCGGCAACGACTATGCCGACGGCATGGTCGAGCATGACGGCGACGTCGGCAAGCTGCTCAACCTGCTCGACGAATTGAAGATCGCCGACAACACCATCGTCGTCTACACGACCGACAACGGCCCGAACCAGTTCTCCTGGCCGGATGCGGCGACCACTCCGTTCCGCAGCGAAAAGGATTCGAACTGGGAAGGCGCGTTCCGCGTACCGGCGATGATCCGCTGGCCCGGCAAGATCAAACCTGGCATCTCCAACGAGATGGTTTCCGGCCTCGACTGGTTCCCGACGCTGCTGGCGGCTGCCGGCGACAAGGACATCAAGGACCGGTTGCTGAAGGGCACCAAGCTTGGCGACAAGGAGTTCAAGGTTCACCTCGACGGCTTCAACCAGTTGCCCTACCTAACCGGCGAGCAGCCGAAGAGTGCGCGCAGCGAGTTCTACTATTTCAACGACGACGCCAAACTCGTTGGCATGCGCTTCGAAAACTGGAAGTATGTCTTCTGCGAAATGCGCAAGCCCGGCGGCTTCGACGTCTGGCAGGATCCTTTCACCTGCCTGCGTGTTCCGAAGATCTTTAACTTGCGCATGGACCCCTATGAGCGGGCCGATATCGTTTCCGACCAGTACAACGACTGGCGAACGAAGAACGTCTACCTGACCGCCCAGGCCGTGGCGCGGACCGCAACCTTCCTCGAGACCTTCATCGAGTATCCGCCGAGCCAGAAGCCGGCAAGCTTCTCGGTCGACCAGATCGAAGAAAGCGTGCACCAGAAGATCGACGAGATCCTGGCGAAGTCGCAACCGGCTCAATAACACTCTCGGAGGCGGCGCGCCCTGCGCCGCCTTCCTTTCTGCCTTTGCTAGAGATGGCGTGCCGCAATGACGAAGACCATTCCGCCCGCTCGAACGGTTGCCATGGAGGCATCGAATGAAGATGCCGTGGCGGCAGAGCGGACGCACTTCGCTCCGGCAGCCGCTGCATTCATGCTCTTCCTCTCCGGCACGGCCGCCCTGGTCTTCCAGGTGCTCTGGATCAAGCAGCTTTCGCTGGTCACCGGCGTCGATGTCTATGCGGTCAGCACCGGGGTCAGCGCCTTCTTCCTCGGCCTTGCGCTCGGCAGTTTTGTCCTTGGCCGCGCCGGCGACCGTTCCCGACAGCCGCTCCGCCTTTATGCCCTGCTTGAAACCGGCGTCGCCCTGCTCGGCGCCGGCGTTACCTTCATCCTTTCCAGGATTGCGCCGGTCTTCGTCGTGATCGAGGGCACCAGCCCGCTCGCCGCCTGGGCCCTGCTGATCCTGATCGTGGCTTCGCCAGCGTTCCTGATGGGCGGCACCCTGCCGGTGCTGCTGCGGGCGCTGAATGCAGCTCCGGGCGGGGTCGCGGCAAAGGGCGGCCGGCTCTATGCCGCCAATACGCTCGGCGCGATCGCTGGCTGCCTTGCGGTCTCCTTCGTTCTCATTCCGGCCCTCGGCGTTCAGGCGACCGGGCTCGCGGCCGCGGGGCTCGGCCTTGTCGCCGCAGCGATCGCGCTTTCCCTGAACACCCCAGCCGCCCGAGAACCCGTTCAAGGGGCGCTGCCTGCGGAAACGCGTAGCGCCGGCGGTTCGCGGCTGGCGCTCGTCCTTTATGCGGTCGCCGGCGGTATCGCCCTTGGGTATGAAGTTGCCTGGTCGCAAGCGATCGTGCAATTCATCTCTACCCGCTCCTTCGCCTTTTCGGTGGTGCTTGCCACCTATCTGGCCGGCCTTGCCCTCGGCGCCGCCCTTTTCGCGCGCCGGAGCGAGCGTCTCTCCGATCCCTGGAGTAGTTTCGGCCTGCTGATCACGCTTGCCGGCCTGGTTGCGCTTGCCGAACTCGCATTGCTCGGCCCCTGGCTGACCACGCTGCAGACCAGCGCCGAGGCCGCCGTCGCCGGCCTTACCGGCAGCATCTTTGCGGGCATGTGCGCGCGGTTCCTCGTTGCCGCGCTGACGATCGTCTTCGTTCCGACGCTGATCCTCGGCGCCGCCTTCCCGGTCGCCCTCAGGCTCGCGGTCGATCCGCAACATGCCGGCCGCGATACCGGCCGGGTTCTGGCGCTCAACACGCTCGGCGGCATCTTCGGCACGCTTCTGACCGGCTTCGTGCTGATCCCGTCCCTCGGCATTGTCCGGAGCTTTGCCGTTCTCGCCGTGGCCGCAGCCGCAATCGGCCTTGTCGCCGTCAGCCGCGGACAAGGCGGTTGGACCAGTCGGCGGCTTCTCGCACCGGCGCTCGGCGTCCTCACCGTGATGATCGCCCTCGTCGTGCCGTCGGACCGGCTGGCGAACCTGCTCAACCTGTCGCGCGGCAACGGCACGATCGTTTCCTATGAGGAGGGCCTCGGCGCGACCGTCGCCGTCATCGAGCAGGGCCAGCCCGACCGCCGCTTCCGCCGGCTCTACATCCAGGGCGTTTCCAACACCGGCGACGCCATGCCGTCGCTGCGCTACATGCGGCTGCAGGCGCTGTTGCCGCTGGTCATTCATAAGGGCGAACCGAAATCGGCTCTCGTCATTGGCCTCGGCACAGGCATCACCGCCGGTTCTTTGCTTGCCTATCCCGGTCTCGACCGGCGCGTTGCCGCCGAACTCCTGCCCTCGGTCGCCCGCGCCTCGGCGCTCTTTGCCGGCAACTTCAATGCGGCCGGCGATAGCCGCCTCGACGTGCGTGTCGCCGACGGGCGGCGCGAACTGATGCGCAGCCAAGAGCACTACGACCTCATCACGCTCGAACCGCCGCCGCCGTCCGCCGCCGGCGTCGTCAATCTCTACTCTTCCGACTTCTACGCTCTGGCGCGCGCGCGCCTCGCGCCGAACGGCCTGGTCGCGCAGTGGCTGCCGATCGCCACCCAGAACGACGAGGACACCCGCGCGCTCGTGCGCAGCTTTCTCGGCAGTTTCCCCCACGCCACGCTCTGGTCGACCGAACTGCACGAGATGCTGCTCGTCGGCTCGCTCGAGCCGCAGGAGCTTGACGCCTCCCGCATCGCCGCCCGGCTCTCCGACCCGACGCTTGCGGCAGCGCTTGGCGAGGTCGGAGTTTCCGGGCCGGCCGACCTCATCGCCACCTGGATGACCGACCGGGCCGGGCTCGAGCGCTATGCCGGTTCCGCCCTTCCCGTCACCGACGACCAGCCGCGGATCGAATATGCAAGCTGGGTTCGCCCCGACGAATTGCAGCGCACGCTTCCGGCCCTCGTTGCCCTGCGTTCGAAGGCGCCAATTGCCGGCGGCGACGCCGCGCTCGAAAAATCCGTAAGCGACGCCCACAACCGGCTGATGCTGTTCTACCAGGCCTCGCTCAACGCCTATGCCGGCTATCGCGACGAGTGGGCGCGCGACATGGAATTGCTGATGCGCGTGGAGCCGGACAATCCCTACTATCGCTGGTTCGTTTCAAGCAGCGAGCGCTGATCGCACGCTGCAGATCCAGCGCTTCCACGCACCTGTCGTTCGTTGCTTTTCGACAAGCTCGCGATCGATTCCTGCACAACGGCGTTTTGACGCAAAAAATTTGCACCTGGAGAAACAGCTCCGGCACAGATTTGCAACACCGAGGCATGTTCGGCGTAGTATCCTGTCCCCTGTCGATCTGCCCTGAGGCAGACAGGGAGGCATTGCATGGACAAGACGGACAAACAAAACACCGATTTACGCGCGGCGCTAGACGGCGAGATCGGCATTCTCGCACGCCGCCGTATCGAGGCCGGCATCATCGCGCCGATCTATGAGGCGATGCGCGAGGAGATCGGCGAGGAACGCGCCCAGGCGATCCTCGACAAGGCGATCACCAAGGCCGCGATCGAGGCCGGCCGGACCTTTGCCGCAAAGACCCCCGGCGGCACCAACCTGCGCACCTTCCAGGAACTGCAGGATCTCTGGACCCAGGACGACGCCCTCGTCATCGAGGTGACGAAAGCGACCGACGACGAATTCCACTACAACGTGAAGCGCTGTCGCTACGCCGAGACCTATCGCGAGATGGGGCTCGGCCATATCGGACACCTGCTGTCCTGCAACCGCGACGGCGTCTTCTGCACTGGCTACGATCCGCGCATCACGCTGGAGCGCACCCAGACCGTGATGCAGGGCGCGTCCCATTGCGATTTCCGCTACCGGCTCAACAAGGACGCGCCGGAGCAGTCGAAATGAACGCGGAAGCCATGCGCAGCGAACCGAGCCGCATCAACACGCCGGCGACCAACGGCGACCGGCTCTGGGCCGATATCGTCTCGACCGCGCGCTTCGGGGCTGCGGACAAGGGCGGCGTCACGCGACTGACATTGACCGAGGAGGATCGCGAGGTCCGCGATTGGTACGTTGCCGAATGCCGAGCGCTCGGCTGCACGGTCGAAATCGACGCCATCGGCAACATCTTCGCGACCTATGCAGGCGAGGACATGTCGCTGCCGGCGATCGCCGCCGGCAGCCATCTCGACACCCAGCCGCAGGGCGGCCGCTTCGACGGTATTCTCGGCGTGCTTGCCGGGGTCGAAATCCTGCGCACGCTCAAGGAAAGCGCCACCCGGCTCCGCCATCCGCTCGTGGTCGTCAACTGGACGAACGAGGAAGGCTCTCGCTTCTCGCCGGCAATGCTGGGCTCCGGCGTCTTTGCCGGCGCGATGGCGCTCGATGACGCCCAGGCGCGCACCGACCGCGAAGGTGTCGCGGTTGGAGCAGCACTCGATGCGATCGGCTATCGCGGCGAGGCCACGATCGATCCTGCTTCCTTTGCCGCCTATGTCGAGCTCCATATCGAGCAAGGGCCGCTGCTCGAAGCGTCGGCGACCGAAATCGGCGTTGTCACCGGTATCCAGGGATTGCGCTGGTTCGATGTCGCCATCACCGGCACGGAGGCGCATGCGGGCAGCACGCCGATGGCGCAGCGCGACGATGCGCTCGTGGCGGCGGCCGAGATCGTCCTTGCCGTCCGCGACATCGCCCACCAGAACCCGCCGGGCGTCGGCACCGTCGGCTTCGTCGAGGTCGGCCCGAATTCGCGCAATGTCGTGCCGGGTTCCGTGCGGCTGCAGATCGACATGCGCCATCCGTCCGAGACCGGGCTCGACCAGATGCAGGCGGCTCTTGAAGACGCTGTCCGCAAGGCTGGCCCTGGCGTCGCCTTGAAACACATCTGGTCGAAGGCGCCGGTCGTTTTCGATCCGACGATCGTGAACGCCGTGCGCGCCAGTACGGGAGCGCTCGGCTATTCGGCGACCGACATGGTCTCCGGCGCCGGCCATGATGCGGCCCATATCGCGACGATCACCCCGACCGCCATGATCTTCGTGCCGTCCAAGGACGGGCTGTCGCACAACGAGGCGGAATACACGTCACCTGAGGAATGCGCCCGCGGCGCCGAGGTCCTGTTCCAGACCATCCTGGAAATCGACCGCCGCTGATCATCAATACAAAACACCCACGGCAGAATGTCTGCCGTGGGTGCTTCGTTTGCTCTCGCGATGATCTTAGCCGCGCTGCGAGTCCAGCTTTTCCTGGTCCTTCTCGACCTGCTGGGCCTTGAGGTAGCTTTCGATCAGCAACTGGTATTCCGGGAAGATCTTGGTGTAGATCTCGGCCCACTGCTGGGCGTCGTCGCGATGCCAGGTGCGCTGCAGTTCAGATGCGACGGCTGCCGTATCCATCGGCACCACGCCCGCCTGAACGACACGGGCAAGCGTGATTTCCTCCGCCATCTTCGAATAGGTGCCCGAGGCGTCGATGACGACGAACACCTTGTAGCCCTCATGGACGGCGCTGATCGCCGGGAAGGCCATGCAGACGCTGGTGATCGTGCCGGCAATGATCAGGGTCTTGCGGCCGGTTTCCTTGACGGCGGCGACGAAGTCCGGATTGTCCCAGGCGTTGATCTCGCCGCGGCGGGCGACATACTTGGCATGCGGCGCATTGGCATGGATTTCCTGGATCAGCGGGCCGTTCGGACCCTGTGGCACGGAGGCGGTGGTGATGACCGGCATCTTCGTCAGCGTCGCCATGCTGGCAAGCGCTGCCGCATGGGCGCGAAGCTTCGGCATCGGCATGTCGTTGACAGTCTGGAACAGGCCGCTCTGGTGGTCGATCAAAAGCATCACCGCATCATCGGGATCGATTACCGGGCGCTGTCCGTTGAAGTTTGCAGGGGTCATGGTCTTGCTCCTTGTTGATTGACGTTTGTGTCGAGACAACGGCCCGGTTGATTTGCGGCCGTTGCTCCTTGTGAGGCTCTAGATCTTTAGGCGGATCGCTTCCGCCGGCGGGTCATCCGAGCATCGACCCGGTGCGTGCGCCGAGCCGGGGCTAGGCGATCGCGATCTTGCCGAAGCGACCGGACTGGAAGTCCGTCATCGCCTGCCTGATTTCCTGCTCGGTGTTCATGACGAAGGGGCCGTACATGGCGACCGGTTCGTCGATCGGCTCGCCGGCCAGGATGAGTGCAGTCGCATCCGAACTGGCGTCCAGCGTGATGCCGCTACCGTCGCGACCGAAGAGCACGAACTGCGCCTCGCCGACGAGATCGCTGCCGTTGACGAGCACGTTGCCGCGCAGGACCGCCAGGCCGAGCGAGTGGCCCTCGGGCGGGTCAAGGCTGAGCGAACCCTGCTGCTTCAGGCGCAGGTCCCAGAGATTGAGCGGCGTGTAGGTGCGCGCGGGTCCCTGCGTTCCGGCGTAGCTTCCGGCGATCACCCTCAGCGATCCCGCACCGTCCGGCAGGCTGACCGTCGGAATGTCGCGATCGAGCAGCGTCTGGTAGCCGGGGTCGACACTCTTGTGGGCGGCCGGCAGGTTGACCCAGAGCTGCACCATTTCAAGCGTGCCGCCTTCTCCGGTGAAACGCTCCGAATGGAACTCCTCGTGCAGGATACCGCCGGCGGCCGTCATCCATTGTACGTCGCCCGGACCGATATGGCCGCCATTGCCGGCGGAATCGCGGTGGTCGACCTCGCCCTGGTAGACGATGGTCACGGTCTCGAAGCCGCGGTGCGGATGGACGCCGACGCCGCGCGGCGTCACACCCGGCGCAAAATTCATCGGCCCAGCGTAGTCGAGCAGCAGGAAGGGGCTCGCATGATCGCCGGCGCGGTCACGCGCCAGCAGCGAACGAACCGGGAAGCCATCGCCAACCCAATGCGGATGCGCATTCCCGAAGATGCCGAGTATCTTTCTCATGGCTGTTTCTCCTTGGCCTCGCCAAGTCAGCGAGAGCGTTGGAGGGAAGATATGCGTGCACCAAATCTGGCGGTAGACGGCTAAACCGGTCTATAGTGTCCTGAAAACAGGACAAACGCCCATGCAGGATTTGAACGATCTCAAGCTGTTCGTCGACGTCGTCGAGCAGAACGGCTTTGCCGCCGCGGCCCGCAAATTGAACATGCCGCGCTCGCGCCTGAGCCGTCGCATCGGCCTTCTCGAAGAGCGCCTCGGGGTGCGGCTGGTGCAGCGCTCGACGCGCCACTTCGTCATCACCGAGATCGGGCACGAATATTACCGTCATTGCGTGGCCATGCTGGTGGAGGCCGAGGCCGCGCAGGAAATGATCGACCGCACCCGCTCCGAACCGCAGGGTGTGGTTCATGTCAGCTGCCCGTCGTCGGTCGTCTATTTCCAGGTGGGCGAGATGATCGCGCGCTTCATGGCCGAATGCCCGAAGGTCGAGGTCGTGCTCGAAAGCACCAATCGACGCGTCGACGTCCTGCGCGAAGGTATCGATGTCGCCATTCGCGTGCGCTTCCCGCCGCTCGAGGAAAGCGATCTCGTCGTCAAGCGGTTCGCCGAGAGCAAGCAAAGGCTGGTCGCCAGCCCCAGGCTGCTTGCCGGCATGAGCAACCCGCCAGCACCGGCGGATCTCGGTGGACTGCCGAGCCTTGCCTGGAACCCCGATCGCCAGAGCCACGACTGGCGGCTCGACGGCCCCGACGGCGCGACCGCGATCGTCCGGCACCGGCCGCGGCTGGTGACAGAGGATATGGTGGCCCTGCGGCTCGCCGCGCTCAACGGCGTCGGCATCTGCCAACTGCCGACCATGGTGGTGCGGCAGGACCTGAAGGACGGCACACTTGTGGACGTTTTGCCCGACTGGGCGCCGAAGGCCGGCATCATTCATGCGGCCTTCCCGTCGCGGCGCGGCCTGCTTCCATCCGTGCGCGCCCTGCTCGATTTTCTCGGCGCCGAATTTGCGGAACTTGCCCGTCTGGACGAACCCCGGACCTGATCGCCGGAAGCCGGCCGTCAGACGACGGCGGCGACCCGGGTCTTGAGGATTGCCGAAAAGCGCGGATCAAAGGTCCGGCTGATCGGCTCGGCGGCAGCACCGATCGCCACCGCCCAGGGGTCGGTGAAGCCGACCTGAAGCCTCGGAAGCGTGCGGTCTCGCCGATCGGCGATCGACGGCAGCAGCGGCATCATCGCGTCGGTCAACAGGCGCGCAAGGCCCGGCGGCAGGCCACCGCAGAGGATCACAGTCTGCGGGTCGAAGATCGTTTCCAGCGCCTGGACAGCCGCGCGCATTTCGAAGGCGGCCGCGTCGATCCAGCGAAGCAGGCTGTGATCCGGGCTCGCCGCCACGGCATCAATGCGCGCATAGAGGTCCGGGTCGGCCGGATCGAGGTCGAGAAGCTTGCACAGCGACGCGATCGAGGCACGGTGTTCGAGCGGCATACGCTCGTCGGAACTGGCCCCGCGCGGCAGGCTGAGGATCATGCCGATCTCGCCGGCATTGCCGTTGGCGCCGCGATAAAGCTCGCCGTTGAGGATCAGGCCCGCGCCGAGACCGTAGCCGAAGTAAATGCAGATCGCATGATCGACGCCGTGCGCCGCTCCGACCATGCGCTCGGCGGTCGCGGCCGCAGCGGCGTCGTTCTGCAGGCCGACATCGAGCCCGGTACCGGCGGCAAGCGTTTCGAGCAACGGAAAGTTCTGCCAGGCGGCCATCATCCACGGGTCGTCGGCATCGGCGTCCACACCGAACGGACCGGGCATGGCGGCGCCAAGCCCGACGAGGCGATCCTCCGAATGCGGCGCCAACGCCGTCAGGTCGCGGCGGGTCTTTTCGATCAGCTCGAGGATGGTCCTGACCCCGGTCGCCGGTCCGCCGGCCGGCAGGTTGGCCTCGCCGCGGGCAAGCACCCGGCCGACAAGATCGACCGCGATCGTGCGCGTCACGTGCCGGTCGATCTGCAACCCGATCGCAAACGCGCCTTCCGGCACCAGCCGGTAGGGCGTGGACGGCTGCCCGCGGCCGTTGCGCACGGCCTCCAGCGACTCGACCAGCCCGTCTCGCTCCAGGTCCTCGATGATGTTGGAAACGGTCTGCTTGGTCAGCGCCGTCGCTCGGGCAAGGTCAGCGCGGGACAATTGGCCGTTCAGCCGCAACGCGTCGATCATGACGCGGCGGTTATGCGCGCTCGTCCCCTCCTGATTGGTGCCGCTCTTCGCCCGGATCAGGCGCATATCGTTCATCCAAAAACCCCTCTTGACACTGTTAGAATATTGAACAAAAAATAAGTCAAGACAATTGACTTAATAGAAGCCGAAAAGAGCTTCGGGGGAACGACAGCGGCGGCAAGACCACCGCGAGCGCTCCAATTGATATGTCGACAGCCGCTTCGTGAAAGGCGGACTTCTCGCATGCGGCGTGCCGCATAAGGCATGCCGGGAAATCTGAAACGCTTATGTCATTGGGAGGTAGGAATGTTGAAATCCATAAGAACGACGCTGCTTTGCGCGACCCTTGCCGGCGTCTCCTTTGCTGGCCACGCGCATGCCGAAACGACGCTCAACGCACTGTTCATGGCCCAGGCCGCCTATAGCGAGGCGGATGTGCGCGCCATGACCGAGGCCTTCACCAAGGCCAACCCGGATGTGAAGGTCAATCTCGAATTCGTTCCCTACGAAGGCCTGCACGACAAGACCGTGCTGGCGCAGGGTTCCGGTGGCGGCTACGACGTCGTGCTCTTCGACGTGATCTGGCCGGCCGAATATGCCGCCAACAAGGTGCTCGTCGACGTCACCGACCGCATCACCGACGAGATGAAGTCCGGCGTTCTGCCCGGCGCCTGGACGACGGTCGAATATGACGGCAAGCGCTACGGCATGCCTTGGATCCTCGACACCAAATACCTGTTCTACAACAAGGAAATCCTGGAGAAGGCCGGCATCAAGGCGCCGCCGAAGACCTGGGACGAGCTTGCCGAACAGGCGAAGGTCATCAAGGACAAGGGCCTGCTCGCCACCCCGATCGCCTGGAGCTGGTCGCAGGCGGAAGCCGCGATCTGCGACTATACCACCCTCGTCAGCGCCTATGGCGGCAAGTTCATCGACGGTGGCAAGCCGGCCTTTACGTCGGGCGGCGGTCTTGATGCGCTCAATTACATGGTGACGAGCTACACCTCCGGGCTCACCAATCCGAACTCCAAGGAATTCCTGGAGGAGGACGTGCGCAAGGTGTTCCAGAACGGCGAAGCTGCCTTCGCGCTCAACTGGACCTATATGTACAACCTCGCCAACGATCCGAAGGAAAGCAAGGTCGCGGGCAAGGTCGGCGTCGTGCCGGCACCGGGCGTGGCCGGCAAGAGCGAAGTCTCGGCCGTCAACGGCTCGATGGGTCTCGGCGTCACCTCGACCAGCAAGAGCCCGGACGAGGCGTGGAAGTACATCGTCTACATGACCTCGCAGCAGACGCAGAACGCCTATGCCAAGCTCAGCCTGCCGATCTGGGCCTCGTCCTATGAGGATGCCAGCGTCACCAAGGGCCAGGAAGAGCTGATCGGCGCTGCCAAGCTCGGCCTTGCGGCCATGTATCCGCGTCCGACGACCCCGAAGTACCAGGAACTTTCGACCGCCCTTCAACAGGCGATCCAGGAAGCGCTTCTCGGCCAGGCTTCGGCCGAAGACGCCCTGAAGACGGCGGCCGAAAACAGCGGCCTTTGAGCCGCCCTCCCAAGCCCCGGGCGGGAAACCGCCCGGGGACCGCGGGAACTGGCGGCAGCACCGCCACGCTTCAACACTTTGATTTGGCGCATCATTCGCTTGGGTCGATGACGATCCGGGGCAGTATGCGATAGCATGACGGGGCTCCCTAGGCCCGAGAAGGTTTCCATCCTATGTCCGGCACCTGGATAACAACGCGCGCATGGCTGCTCATGCTGCCACTGCTGGCGGTGATGATCGCCGTCATCGGCTGGCCGTTGATCGACACGATCAGGCTTTCCTTCACCGACGCCAAGCTCGTCGGCACGGAAGGCACGTTCGTCGGCTTCGACAACTATGCCAAGATGCTTGGTGGCTCGAATTTCCAGCGTGCGTTCATCACGACGACCTGGTTCGCGGTCGTCTCGGTCACGGCGGAAATGGTGCTCGGCGTGCTCGCAGCCCTGCTGCTCAACCAGCAATTCCGCGGCCGCACGGCGCTCAGAGCCCTGATGATCCTGCCCTGGGCGCTCCCGACCGTGGTCAACGCCACGCTGTGGCGGCTGATCTACAATCCGGAATATGGCGCGCTCAATGCCGCCCTGACGCAGATCGGCCTGATCGACAGCTACCGCTCCTGGCTCGGCGAACCCAGCTCGGCGCTGACGGCGCTGATCATCGCCGACTGCTGGAAGAACTTTCCGCTGGTGGCGCTAATCGCGCTCGCCGCCCTTCAGGCCGTACCGCGCGACATCACCGCCGCCTCGCTCGTCGACGGCGCGGGCCCGGTCAATCGGTTCCGCTACGTCATCATGCCCTATCTGGCAGGCCCGCTGCTGGTTGCGCTGGTGCTGCGCACCATCGAGGCCTTCAAGGTCTTCGACCTCATCTGGGTGATGACGCGTGGCGGACCGGCCAACAGCACCCGGACGCTGTCGATCCTGGTCTACCAGGAAGCCTTCTCCTTTCAGCGGGCAGGATCCGGCGCCTCGTTAGCGCTGATCGTAACCCTGCTTGTCACCGTGCTCGCCGTCGCCTACGCGGCCATGGTGCGCAAAGCCGCGGGAGCCTCGTGATGGAACGCCAAAGCCCAATCTTTACCGTTTTCGTCTATGCGGCGGCACTGCTCTTGGCGGCGATCATTCTCGCCCCGATCCTTTGGCTCTTCGTCATGAGCATTTCGTCGGCCGCCGACCTCTCGGCGAAACCGCTCAACTGGTGGCCGGAGGAAATCGACCTTTCGCGCTACCGGCTGCTGCTGTCGACGATCGAGAACAGCGCGGGTGCGGCCTTTACCGCTTCGCTTTTCAACAGCCTGAAGGTCGCCGGCATGGCGACGCTGGCAGCAATCGCGGTCGCCATTCCGGCCGCCTGGGCGGTGTCGCGCACGTCAAATGTCTCCTGGTCGCTCTATGCGGTGATCGCCACCTACATGCTGCCGCCGGTGGCGCTTGCCGTGCCGCTCTACATGGGGCTTGCCTATCTCGGGCTTCTGAATTCGGTGTTCGGCCTGGCGCTCGTCTACCTCACCATTCTCGCACCCTTCACCACCTGGCTCTTGAAATCCGGCTTCGATTCCATTCCCAAGGAAATCGAGAGTGCGGCGATGATCGACGGCGCTCGCCTCGACCAGATCCTGCGGCTCATTACCCTGCCGCTCGCGGCACCCGTCATGGCGACATCGGCCCTCTTTGCCTTCCTGCTCGCCTGGGACGAATTCTTCTACGCGCTGCTCTTCACGTCGGATCTGCGCGCCAAAACGCTTACGGTTGCCATTTCCGATCTCGCCGGCGGCCGTGTCTCCGATTACGGGCTGATCGCCACAGCCGGGGTGCTGGCCGCCCTGCCCCCGGTCCTGATCGGCCTCGTCATGCAACGTGCCCTGATCTCCGGGCTTACCAGCGGCGGTGTGAAGGGATGACGGCTATGACCACTTCGGAACGCCCCGCTGGGCTCGTCGCAATCGATCGTGAAATGGCGCGCCAGGCGGCCGACGCCATCGCCTCGGTCCGCGGAGCAGCACCGCGCGCCGCGGAGATCGCCCGCTCGCTGAAGGCGACCGGCAAACTCCTCCTGCTTGGCATGGGTGGCTCGCATGCCGTCGGCCGCGCCGTCGAACCGCTCTACCGCGCCCATGGCATCGACGCCGTCGCCCTGCCGCTTTCAGAGCAGCTCGGCCAGCCGCTGTCGATCGAGGACAAGACGATCCTCGTCACTTCTCAGTCCGGCGAAAGTGCCGAAGTGCTGCGCTGGTTCGGCGAGACCAATGGCGGAACGCCGCACACGTTCGGTCTGACGCTGGAAGGCGGCTCCTTCCTCGCCAGCAACGCGCCGTCGCTCGTCGGTGTCGGCGGGACTGAAAAAGCTTTTGCCGCCACCCGCAGCCTGACCATCAGCTTCGCCCTGCATCTCGCCGTGCTCGCGGCGCTTGGCGACGATCCCGCCGACGCGCTTTCCGCATTGGAAAATCCGCAAGCGCCGGATACGTCCGCAGCACTTGCAGCGCTGACGGACGTGCGCTCCGTCGTCACTTCGGGCCGTCGTCTGCAGGGTCTCGCCGAGGCGATCGGCCTCGGCCTCACCGAACTCTCTCGCCTGCCGTGCTTCTCGCTCGAAGGCGGCCAGCTTCGGCATGGGCCGATGGAAATGCTCGGCCCTTCGGTCGGCGTCGTTCTCTTCCGTGGCGCGGATGCGACCGCCGGGCTCGTTCGCGCCATGGCGATCTCGGCTGCCGAAGCCGGTTCGCCGGTCGTCGTCTTCGACGCGTCCGGCGAGGCGGCGATCGATGGCGTCACCACCATCCCCTTTGCATCGGCTTCCGGCCTGGCGGCGATCTTCGCCATGCTGCCGGTCGCCCAATCCTTCATGATCGCCTTTGCGGCGGCCCGCGTCGAGAATGCCGGCACCCCCGTGCGCTCGACCAAGATTACCCGGAGCGAATAACGATGCGTCCTCTTGCCGTGGTCGGCAACGCCAATGTCGACCTCATCCTCGGGCCGGCGGCCCCCTGGCCCAAGGCCGGAACCGAAATCATCGTCGACCATGACGAGTTGCGCGTCGGCGGCTGCGCCGGCAACAGCGCGCTTGCCTGGGACGCGCTCGGCGTCGACTACGCGATCGCCGCCAATGTCGGCAACGACCAGTTCGGCACCTGGCTGAGGCAGGCCTTTCCCGAGCGATCCAAGGCCTGGCCGGTCGAGACTGTCGGAACCACGCTCTCCGTCGGCATCACCCATCCCGATGGCGAGCGCACCTTTTTCACCACGCGCGGGCATCTGCCGCTCCTCAATTTCGAGGAAGTCCGTGCCATGCTCGACGGCGAAAGACTGCGCGGCGGTTACGCGCTTCTCACCGGCTCGTTCCTGACCGACGCGCTGACCGCAGACTATGACCGCTTCTTCGAGTGGGCCGATGCGCACGACATTGCAGTGGCACTCGACACCGGCTGGCCGCTCGACGGCTGGACCGAGGCGAACTGCGCGGCGACCATCGGCTGGTTGAAGCGTTGTCGGCTGGCGCTCTTCAACGAGGTCGAGACGACGACCCTGACAGGCGTTTCCGACCCAACCGAGGCGGCGCGGGAGCTCCGCAAACACATGCCCGAAGACGCGATCGTCGTGGTCAAGCGCGGCCCGCACGGCGCGATCGCCATCGACGCGGAAGGCCGCGTTTCATCTGCGGCAGCACCCGTCGTCACCGTGGTCGATACGATCGGCGCCGGCGACGTCTTCAATGCCGGCTTCCTCGCGGCACTTGCAGCCGAAGTCCCGCTCGAAGCCTGCCTGCGCACCGGCGTCGCCATCGCCTCCGAGGCGATATCCACCCTGCCGCGCAGCTACGGCCAACCGCTTTCGTCCTACCTTCAGGAGACCGGCGCATGAGCGCTCTTGCCATAGAGAACATCCACAAGCGCTATGGCGAGATTGAGACGCTGAAGGGCATCGACATCGCGCTCGAAAGCGGCGAGTTCCTCGTCCTTCTCGGCTCGTCCGGCTGCGGCAAGTCCACGCTTCTCAACATCATCGCCGGACTGGCGGAGCCAAGCGGCGGCGACATCCGCATCGGCGAGCGCTCAATTCTTGGCGCGCATCCGAAGGACCGCGACATCGCCATGGTGTTCCAGTCCTATGCGCTCTACCCGAACATGAGCGTTGCGCGGAACATCGGCTTCGGCCTGGAGATGCGCAAGGTTCCGGTCGCCGAACGCGAGAAGGCGGTAAAAGAAACCGCAAAACTGCTGCAGATCGAAAACCTGCTCGAGCGCAAGCCAAGCCAGCTCTCCGGCGGCCAGCGCCAGCGCGTCGCCATTGGCCGGGCGCTGGTGCGCAATCCGCAGGTCTTCCTCTTCGACGAGCCGCTCTCCAACCTCGACGCCAAGCTGCGCATGGAAATGCGCACCGAACTCAAGCGCCTGCACCAGATGCTGAAGACGACCGTCGTCTATGTCACCCACGACCAGATCGAGGCGATGACGCTTGCAACCCGCATCGCCGTCATGCGCGACGGCCGTATCGAGCAACTGGGAACGCCGGAAGAGATTTACGATCGGCCCGCCACGCTCTACGTCGCCGGCTTCGTCGGTTCACCGCCGATGAACATCCTGGACGCGACCGTTGCACAAGGTCGGGTGACGATCGCCGGCGGTGATCAGGCGATCGCCCTACCGCCCCAATTTCGCGGCCTGGTCTCCGATGGTCAGCGCGTCAAGGTCGGCATCCGTCCGGAAGCGCTAAGACTGGCCTCCGGCGACGAGGCCGCGCCACAGTTCAAGGCGCGTGTCGAGGTGGTTGAACTGACCGGCCCGGAACTCGTCACCACCGCGCGGATCGGTGACCAGCGCATCACCGCCTGCCTGCCTCCGCGCAGTTCGCTGCTTGCCGGCGACGAGCGCGCCTTCACCATCGAGGCGGATGCGCTGCATCTCTTCGATCCGCAAAGCGGCCGGTCGTTCGCGAAAGGCTGAACCTTTCGCGGAAAATGAGAGCCGGCCGTCGCTTTTGCGGCGGCCGGCCCGATCATAGAACCCGGATCAGTTGAAGGACGAGCTTTTCAGGAACTCCGCCAGACGTTCCGTCTGCGGCTTCACGAACATTTCCTTCGGATTGCCCTCTTCACCGATGCGCCCCTGGTTCATGAAGATCACCCGCGTCGAGACCTCATAGGCAAAGCGCATTTCGTGGGTGACGAGCAGCATGCTCATGCCGTCTTCGGCAAGCCCCTTGATCACCTGCAGCACCTCGTTGACGAGTTCCGGATCGAGCGCCGAAGTCACCTCGTCAAACAGCATCAGCTTCGGGTTCATTGCGATCGCCCGGGCGATCGCCACGCGCTGCTGCTGTCCGCCGGAGAGCTGGCCGGGAAAGTGATCCATGCGCGACAGCAGCCCGACGCGGTCCAGCCATTTCTCCGCAACCGCCCGCGCCTCGTCGCGCCCCATGCCGCGGACCTTCATCAGGCCGAGCATGATGTTTCTCGCCGCGCTCATATGCGGGAAGAGGTTGAACTGCTGGAAGGCCATGCCGGTCATCGCCCGCTGGCGGGCGATTTCCTTTTCCTTCTTGCGTTTGCGCACCCCGCCCACGGTCTCGTAGCCGATCTCCTGGCCGTCGATGCGGATCGAGCCGCCCTGGAATTCCTCCAGCATGTTGATACAGCGCAGCATCGTCGTCTTACCCGAGCCGCTGGAGCCGATGATGGAGATGACCTCCCCTTGCGCCATGGTGCAGTCGACGCCCTTCAGCACTTCGACGGCGCCGTAGCGTTTGTGGAGATCGCGGATTTCAAGCAATGTCTGGGTCATCGGAGCCGAAGCCTCAGGATGGGACAGCGGTCTTGCGTTCGACGTAACGGCCGAAGCGCTCGATGCTGTAGTTGATGACGAAATAGAGGAAGCCGGCGAAGAAGTAGAACTCGAGGCTCATGAAGCTGCGCGAGATCTGCTCCTGGGTGCGAAGCAGAAGCTCGGCGACGCCGATGATCGACAGAAGCGTCGAGGCCTTGACCATTTCGGCCGCCGTATTGACCCAGGCCGGCAGCGCCTGCCGCAACGCCTGCGGCCCGAGCACGTAGACGAAGGTCTGCGAAAATGTCAGGCCGATGGCCTTCGCCGCCTCCGTCTGCCCCTTCGGAATTGCCTGCAGCGCGCCGCGAACGAGCTCGCCAACATGGGAGCTGCAGAAGATCGACAACGCCAGGATGCCGGCCTGGAAGGGCCCGAGATCGATGCCGACGGTGCTGAGCACATAGTAGCTCGCAAGAACGAGCACGAGAACCGGCGTACCCCGGATGAAATCCGTATAGCCGCGCACGATCCATTGCACCGGCCGATAGCCATAGGTGAGCGCGAGGCCGACGAAGACGCCGAGTACCGTTCCGACGACGATCGACAGGAAGGAGATCGAGATCGAAACACCGAGCCCCTTCAGCAAGGGAATGCGGGCGAGCCAGAGCTGATCGAGAAATGCTGGAAAATCCATCGCGATCACCTCGGCACGGAGAGACGACGCTCAACCGCGCGCATCAGGGCGGCAAGCACCGAACAGGTGGCGACATAGAGGCAGCTCGCGACGATCCAGGTCTCGATCACCCGGAAGGTCTCGACGTTGATCTTTCGCGCCTCGAAGGTGAGTTCGGGAACGGCGATCGCCGCGGCAAGCGAGGTATCCTTGAACAGCGAGATCATCGTGCTACTGAGCGAGGGCAGCACGTTGCGCAGCATCAAGGGCAGGATGATCGAGGTGCGGATCTGCATTTCCGTGAGCCCGATCGCCAGCCCCGCCTCGCGCTGCCCCGGCGGTACCGAGAGCAGCCCGCCGCGAAAAACTTCAGCGAGATAGGCGCCGGAATAGATCGCCAGCGTCAGCACGAAGCTCTCGATCTTGCCGAGCCTGACGCCGAGTTGCGGCAAGGCGAAGTAACTGAACAGCACCAGAACCAGGATCGGCGTGTTGCGGATGACGGTCACGTAGAGACCGGCCGGCTTGCGCAGGAACGGGTTTTTCGACACCAGACCGAAGGCCGTGACGAGGCCGATCAGGCAGCCCGCAAGGATCGCCGCGAAGGCGAGGCCGAGGCTGAGCGCCAGCCCTTCGAGCAGAAGATCGAAGGAGCGCCAGACCGCGGAAAAATTCAGAGTATAGCCCATGTTTCAGCCACCCATGCCGAAGGACGGAGAGCGACCCCGCAGGCGGCGGGATCGCCCGGAGAGGCTTACTTGTACTCGACCGGGAAACCGATCTGCGGCGGAGCAAGGTCCTTGCCGAACCAGGTCTTGAACGACTTCGCATAGAAGTCGAACTCGACGCCGGTCATCGCCTCGTGCAGTGCGGTGTTGACGAAGTTCAGCCAGTCCTGGTCGCCGCGCTTGACGCCGCAGGCATAAGTCTGCGGGTTCCAGCCGTAGCCGGCATCCTTGTAGCGGTTGGGGTTCTGGGTCATGTACCAGGCGAGCGACGACTGGTCGGTGGCGACCGTGTCGGCGCGTCCGGATTCCAGCGCCTGATAGATGAGGTCGACGGATTCGTACTGGTCGACCGTCGCTTCCGGCAAGGCGGCATGCACCATCGCCTCGGCATAGACGTTCTGCAGCACGGATACGGTGACGGACGAGCCGGCGGCCTTGAGCGCGGCGTAATCGGCATATTTGCCGTCGGCCTTCAGCATCAGGCCCACGCCCTCGCGATAGTAGGGAATGGTGAAGGCGATCTGCTGCGCGCGCTCACCGGTCACCGTCATGAACTGGCAGGTAATATCCACCTTGTTGGTGGTGATGTTCGGAATGCGGGCGTCGGACGACTGATTGACGAACTCGATCTTTTCCGGATCGCCGAACAGCGCCTTGGCGATGATACGGCCCATGTCGACATCGAAGCCCTGCAGCTTGTCGTCGGCGCTCTTGAAATGCCACGGCGCATTGGTGCTGCCGGTGCCCATGACCAGATGACCGCGGGCGATCACTTCGTCCAGCTTGCTCGCCGGTTCCTGGGCCGCGGCCGTACCGGCCATAGCCATGACTGCGATGGCAGCCGCTGCAAAAACGGTCTTGCTCATTTCATTCCTCCCTTTTTTAGCCTCCCCACCATTATTCTATTACTATGCATCATAATCTTGAATAATGGATTGACGTATCAAAGGCCCGCGGTCATATCTTGTCAAGGGCAGTTGAGGTAGTTTCGCCCCGATCCTGCGCCGCCCAAGAGGAGTTGAGTCGCGATGCCCCTGCCGATCGAAACCCCGGCCGTTCTCGTCGATCTTGAAATTGCCAAGCGTAACATCGAGCGTTTTCAGGCCTATGCGGATGTGCACGGCATTCGCGTCCGCCCGCACATCAAGACGCACAAGCTGCCGCAGATGGCCGAGCTTCAGCTTCAAGCCGGCGCCATCGGCATCACCTGCCAGAAGGTCACCGAGGCGGAAGCGATGGTTGCGGGCAGCGACCGGATCAAGGACGTTCTGATCACCTACAACATTCTCGGCGACGCCAAGATGGCGCGGCTGGAGCGGCTCAATGACCGCGTTTCGCTCGCGGTCGTCGCCGACAGCGAAACGGTCATCGACGGGCTCGCCGGCTATTTTGCCGGCAAGGACAAGCCGCTGCGCGTGTTCGTCGAATGCAACACCGGCGCCGATCGCTGCGGTGTCGGCTCCCCGGCAGAGGCCGCCAAGCTCGCCCGCCGGATCGAAGAGGCAAAGGGGCTCGTCTTCGGCGGGCTGATGACCTATCCGCCCGTCAACGGCCAGGCGAAGGTCCAGGCCTTCATGAGCGAGGCGAAGCAGCTGATCGAAGCCGACGGCATTGCCGTGCCGGCGATTACCTCCGGCGGCACGCCGAGCATGATGCATGCCGACGGCGCGCCCGTTGCCAGCGAGTACCGCCCCGGCACCTATATCTACAACGACCGCTCGCTGGTTTCGCGCGGCGTCGCCGGCTGGAACGAGTGCGCGCTGACGGTGCTTGCGACCGTCGTCTCGGTCCCTTCCGAAAACCGGGCTATCATCGATGCCGGCAGCAAGGTGCTGACCTCGGATCTGCTCGGCCTCACCGGCTACGGCCACGTGCTCGGCCGGGACGACATACGCATCGACCAGCTGTCGGAGGAACACGGCCGCCTCGTCACGGACGGACCGATCGGCTTGAAGGTCGGCGACCAGCTGAGGATCGTGCCGAACCACGCCTGCGTCGTCACCAACATGTTCGACGCCGTCCATATCGTCGAAGGCGATAAACTGAAGGATGTGTGGCCGGTGGTGGCGCGCGGCCACGTGCTCTAAGCACCCCCCATAGGGAACGAATAGCGCTGAATTGAAGCGTTTTGCCCGACAAATTCGTCTTTCATCGCCATCGGTCTTGCCGCCGAATGCATCTCCTGTGCCCTTCCGCACGCGAGATGCCGGACGGTAGAATCGACGCCATGACACTGGACAGCCGCGTCGCGCCCTCCATGTTACTGGCGATGGTTTGGCACCGCCGCCGAAATGGTTGCAGGCAAACCGTTCCCGAAAAGCCCGACAAAACGATAGGACATTTCCCCATAGCTGCCTCTGGCATCATCGGTTTACGTTGTAGCAGTCGACAAAATTGATAGTTTTATCTGGTAACCAATGGAGGTCGAAATGGTCTTTGGACGAATTACCGGAATGGTGGGACTGGCAATCGTGCTCGGAGGCCTGCAGCTGGGAGCTGCAAGTGTTGCATTTGCCGACACGACGATCTTGAACGTGTCATACGATCCGACACGTGAACTCTACAAGGACTTCAATGCTGCCTTTGCCGAGAAGTGGAAGGCGGACACCGGTGAGACCGTGACGATCCAGACGTCGCACGGCGGTTCGGGCAAGCAGGCCCGCTCGGTGATCGACGGGCTGCAGGCGGACGTCGTGACGCTGGCGCTCGAGGCGGATATCGACGCGATCGCCAAGGAAACCGGCAAGATCCCGGCGGACTGGAAGTCGAAGTTCGAAAACAACAGCGCCCCTTACACCTCGACGATCGTGTTCCTGGTGCGCAAGGGCAACCCCAAGGGCATCAAGGACTGGGGCGATCTGGTCAAGCCGGATATCCAGGTGATCACGCCGAACCCGAAGACCTCGGGCGGCGCGCGCTGGAACTTCCTCGCTGCCTGGGCCTATGGCCGCTCCGCCAATGGCGGTGACGATGCGAAAGCCCAGGAATACGTAACGGAGCTCTTCAAGCACGTTCCGGTGCTCGACACCGGCGCACGTGGTTCGACGACGACCTTCGTCCAGCGTGGCCTCGGCGACGTGCTGCTTGCCTGGGAAAACGAAGCCTACCTGTCGCTCGAGGAACTCGGCCCCGACAAGTTCGAGATCGTCACGCCGTCGATCTCGATCAAGGCGGAACCGCCGGTGGCCCTCGTCGACGGCAACGTCGATGCCAAGGGCACCCGCAAGGTGGCGGAAGCCTATCTCGGCTACCTCTACAGCGATACCGGCCAGAAGATCGCCGCCAAGCACTACTACCGGCCGTTCAAGCCGGCAGCGGCAGACCCGGCCGACATCAAGCGGTTCGGCGAACTGAAGCTCGTAACCATTGAAGATTTCGGCGGCTGGAAAGAAGCCCAGCCGAAATTCTTCGGCGATGGCGGCGTCTTCGACACGCTTTACAAGCCAGGCCAATAGACCTGAACAGCGCGCGCAGCCGGCGAGCCCGGTTGCGCGTCTTGCTTCGCGCCGGGCCGAGCCCTCGAGCGAAGCGCGTTTCATCGTACCGCGTAAAGACTGCAAAGGTAGTGCCATTGACGGATGCGACGAAGACTGCACCCTGGCGATTTCGCCAGCCGAGTGTTTTGCCTGGATTTGGATTGTCGC
>NZ_JTLA01000281.1:0-315 GCF_000799055.1 Ensifer sp. ZNC0028 | reverse complement strand
CGCGGTGGAGGATGTCGACGATCGCCCAGGAACTGCCGGGAACCAGTTCGGCCGGCTTGAAGACGACGGTGTTGCCGTAACAAAGCGCCGGCGCGATCTTCCAGGCAGGAATGGCGATCGGGAAGTTCCAGGGCGTGATGATGCCGACGACGCCGACCGGCTCGCGGGTGATCTCGACGCCGATATTGGGCCGTGCTGACGGCAACACTTCGCCCGCCAGACGCAGGCACTCTCCGGCGAAGAAATCGAAGATCTGGCTGGCGCGCACCGTCTCGCCGATGCCTTCGGCCAATGTCTTGCCTTCCTCGCGCGACA
>NZ_JTLA01000280.1:0-249 GCF_000799055.1 Ensifer sp. ZNC0028 | reverse complement strand
GCACCAGCCGGATCGCCAAGGCCGGTTTGATCTCGGCGGTGCCGCCGCTGATGGTCAAGACCGACAAGAACCCTGGCGGCCTGCCGAAGGAGGTCTTCGACGGCCTGCAGGCGGCAAGCCTGAAGGATCGCTCGAAGCTCTATCGCGACATCGCGTCCGGCCCGTTCTTCGGCTTCAACCGCCCGGGTGCGGTTGCCTCTCAGGGCATGATCGACAGTTTCTGGCTGCAGGGCATGATGGCCGGCCACA
>NZ_JTLA01000279.1:0-566 GCF_000799055.1 Ensifer sp. ZNC0028 | reverse complement strand
GGGCACCGAAACCTGCCTCAAGATCGGCGGCTTCATCCGCTTCCAGACCTCCTTCGGCCCGAACGAAGTCAACGGCCGTCAGGGCTGGGGCGACGCCGGCACGTCTGACTGGGATTCGTTCTCGCGCGCTTACATCTCGTTCGACGCCAAGAGCGACACCGAATTCGGCACGCTCACCGGCTTCTTCGCTGCTGAATTCAACGCCGACAACGACTCCGACGCCGGCGACAGCCGCATCGACGTCGATGAAGCCTACATCCAGCTCGGCGGCCTCAAGGCCGGTTTCTTCTACAGCTGGTGGGATAAGGGCCTGAACGGCGAATCCGACTCGCTCGGCAACGTCACCGAGTTCAACTCGATCGCCTACCTTTATGATGGCGGTTCGTTCCAGGCTGGTATCGCCATCGACGAACTCGAAGGCGCAACGACCAAGAACAACGGCGTTGGCGTTGAAGCCATCGTTTCGGCTACGGTCGGTGGCGTTTCCATCGACCTGCTCGGCGGCTACGACACCGAAGTTGAAGAAGGCGCGATCCGCGCTCTGCTTTCGGCTGACCTCGGCCCGG
>NZ_JTLA01000278.1:0-247 GCF_000799055.1 Ensifer sp. ZNC0028 | reverse complement strand
CGCTCGACATCACCAACATGACGACCGGCGCTCTGTCGCAGGCTCTGTCGGGTGTTGACTCGGTCCTGACGCAGATGACCGACGCAGCTGCCGACCTCGGTGCGCTCAACAGCCGTATCGACCTGCAGAAGGGCTTCGTCGAGAACCTCTCGGACTCGATCGAGAAGGGCGTTGGCCGCCTCGTCGACGCCGACATGAACGAGGAATCGACCCGCCTGAAGGCTCTGCAGACGCAGCAGCAGCTCGG
>NZ_JTLA01000277.1:0-297 GCF_000799055.1 Ensifer sp. ZNC0028 | reverse complement strand
GGCTGGCGACAAAGGCGGAAGAACTCGGCGTCGAGATCTATCCGGGTTTTGCCGCAACCGAGGTGCTCTACAACGACGAGGGTGCGGTCATTGGTGTTGCCACCGGCGACATGGGCATCGAGAGGAGTGGCGAGCCGGGTCCGAACTTCGCCCGCGGCATGGCGCTCCTCGGCAAATACACCCTGATCGGCGAGGGCGTGCGCGGCTCGCTCGCCAAGCAGCTGATCGCCAAGTTCGATCTCTCCAGGGATAGCGACGTCCAGAAGTTCGGCATTGGCCTCAAGGAACTCTGGCAGG